>JAQUZJ010000049.1 GCA_028691375.1 Candidatus Altimarinota bacterium
AGAGTGAAGTCGAACATAAAAACTGGAAAATTAAAAAATTAAAAAGTTGTATGAATTTTATGGATTTGTAGGGAATAAGCAAAATATTTGACAAAAATTGAATTAATCTATAATAAAACTCAAATATAATTTAAGTCAATGTTATGGCAGAAATAATAGATGATCAAAATTATCAGGTAGTGAGCATAAAGGAGGCTTTTGAATTAGCTCAAAGTGGTAATTTTAATAGGAGAGTTTTAACAATATTAGAAGAGTCTTTATCTTCAACCGAAGGTTGAATGTTTGAAGAAATCTGAAAAACAAGAAAAGATATTTTTTATATTTTGGCTTTATCAGGTGAAGAAAATGAATATTCAGGAGCCTTAGTTCTTTTACAGGATTGATTATATAAAATAGAAAATAGCGAGATAGATTCTAAAGAAAGATACTATTGTGTCTACAAAATAAAAAATTTACTTCTAAAAATTGAAAAATTAAATCTTATTGAAGATTTTTTGAAATTGGCAATTTTGGAATGAATACTAGATCCGGAATTAAATTCTTTAAAACCATTGCTAAATTATATGCAATCTGTGTTATGGGATAGTAAGAATAAGAAAAATTTTAAAGGAAAACAGAGTGAATGAATTCAAAGATTAAAAGAAAAAAGAAGGCTGAATGAATGAAAAATTTTAGAAGTAAATAGTCAATGTAGAAATTTGATTCCAGATAATATTGAAGTATGACAATATAAAGTTCTAGTTTTAAATTATAAGGATGGCACAAACTGAATAGTTATCGTTTCTTATAAAGATTGTATAAACTCTAAATATGAACAAATTAGACATTTTATAGCAATTCAAATTTGGGAAGACTGGTATGAAACAATGTTGGAACAATCTTGAATATATTGAAAAGGTCTTGATAATTTCTTGGAAATGCGGAAAGATGGAAAAAAATGAGCTGAAATGAAATGTTTTATTTCAGCTGAATGAAAAAAGACAATAGAATTTGCTTGAGGAAGTCAAGATTTTTGAATAGTAAATTACGATGTTTTATATGATTTACTTAAAAAAAATTGGAAAGATTTTGATAAATATGATGTTTTTAGGGAAGATAAATTTGAAAGAATTACTTTTGTGGAAAAAAATATTGGAAAAGATGATAAAATAATTTCATTTGCAAAAGAAGCTATAAATTTAGCGAAAAGGGGTGAGTTTAGCGAAAAAACTATGTGAATATTATTTGGTTTAATATCTTGAAATAAAGACTGAAATTTGTTTGAAAAAATATGAATGACAAAAAAAGATATTTTATATATTTTATTATTAGCAAATAAAGAAAATAAATATTCAAAGCTTTTTGATTCTTTAAAAACAAATTTTAATAAAGTAAATGATATTGATTTGAATTTCAAAGAAAGGTTAAACTTTTTAAATAAAATTCTTAAAATCTTTGAAGATATTTGAAAATTAAATATTAATCAGGAATTTTTGGAAATAATGGTTGAAGAAAAAATATTTGATCCAAAAATAAATTCCCTAGACTTATTAGATAAGTATCTCGATTCCATATCACAAGATATTGAGACACAAAAAAATTTGGAAGAAGAACAAAAGAAAATAGAGGCTCAAAAATTGGAAGAAAAAAGATTATTGGATAATTTAAAAATTTGAAAAATAAATGATCAATGTAGAAATTTGATTCCAGAAGTTTTTAAAAAATGACAATATAAGGTTTTGCTTTTTGAATATTGTGATGGCACAGAATGAATAACGATTGTTAATTATGATGATTGTAGAGATTGAAATAGAGGCAGTAGGCATATGGAAGCCATTCATTTTTGGTTTAATCAATATCGTGAAAAATTAAATGAAGCCAGCATAAATAGTAAAAATATTAATTTTCTAGAAATTAAAGAAGTATGATGAGCTGAATTATCGTGTAATCTTGATTGAGAATTAAAAAAAATAGAAATTTTTTGAGAAAGTTGAGATTATTGACAAGCAGATTATAATATTTTATTCAAGTTATTGAGAGAAAATTGGAAAGATTTTGATAAATATAAATTATTAAAACAGAATGAAGAGGAAATTATTTTTCTAAAAAAATGAGATTAATTCAAATCTATAAATTTCATATCATCATTTTTTGTGTCCCAGATGATAAAAGAAGAAATTCAACTTCTTTTTCCTAAAATTTCTCAAGGATTTGCAAAGATTGTTTCTCAGACCTTTTCAAAAAATTTGTAGTGAGTATGGCCAAAAAATATAATATCTGCTTTGTTTAGTTCTCAATAATACATAGCAATTTCGGGGAAGTGCCCAATAACAATATTTTTTCAGTCTAGATTAATTATATCAAAACTTCTTCAGTGAATTGCTTGGTCAGAAAAATTTAGTGGGGAATTAGATTCTTTTAAAAATTCTAACATTTCTTCTTTTTTGGAAGAATCATTATTTCCCCATACAAAATTTCAAGGCAAATTTAAATCGATAAATTCTTGTAATATTTCTTTTGAAACATAATCTCATAATCAAATTATGTGTTCAACTCAATTTTCTTTTATCCTATCTAAAGCCAATTTCAGATTGGTTTTATTGTTATGTATATCTGATAAAATAGCTATTTTCATGGGATGGAAGTTTAAAGTTTAAAAGCTAGAAAACCATAAGATTATGAAGTATTACTAGATTCTAATAAAAATACCTTTTATCTTAAAGCAGAATAATCCAACTCCCTTAAACCAATTTTCATCTTATTACAATTAATCAACAATGTTAAACTGACATAATCATTTATTAAATACAATTTTTTCTGGTCTTATTTTAAAAACTTCCTAGATTTTAATTTAAATTTTTCTACACATCCAATTTTTCTTGATTTTCATCTACTATTTCTTTGTCTTCTTCTTCATTTTCTCATTCTTTAATGATTGTGAAACTTGTGAAGACGTCATTTTTGTTCATAAGTTTGGCAATGATTACTCATTTTGCTCATCTTCAGATACATTTGATGTTTTTGAGATCTACTCTGATGCTTTGTCCATCTTTTGACATAAGTAAAACTTGGCTTTTTGCTTTTTCTTCTTCTGCGAGTATAGCAACTCAGATGATTTTACCAGTTTTTGCATCTATTGTGGCAACTTTAACTCAGCTTCAACCTCTTCATTGTTCCCTATATTCTTCAATTTCTGAAATTTTACCAACTCATTTTCCTGTTATTGTAAAAACATATTTGTCTTGATCTCTTATAATATCGACTTCTACAACTTCATCATCTCATTTGAGCCTCATTCATCTTACTCAACTTGCAGCTCTTCACATAGATCTGATATCTTCTTCGTTGAACTGAATTGCTTTTCAATTTTTTGAAACCATCAAAATATTGTCTGCTCCTGATGTCATTTTTACCCAGCCAAGTTCATCATCTTCTTTTATTTTAACAAGATTTAATCAGTTGGTTCTTATATTTTTAATAAGTTCTACATCAAGTCTTTTTACAGTCGCCTTTTTTGTGATGAAGAAAAGATATTTTCCTTTTACTTCAGTAAGATCTAAGAGTGTTGCAACATCTTCTTTATTGGCAAGATTTATAAGATTGGCTAGATGCTGTCATTTTGCAGTTCTGGATGCTTCTTGAATTTCATAAACTGGAATTTTTACTCATCTTCATCTTGAAGTAAAGAATAAGATATCATTATGATTTGATGTAAAAAGTATATCTTTAATTTCGTCTTCATCTTTGAGTCATACACTTACTCATTTTCCTCATCTTTTTTGAGTTCTAAAAGAATCAGGTTTCAATCTTTTTACATATCAACCTTTTGTAATAACTACAATCATTTCTTCATTTGGAATAACATCTTTTGCATTAAATTCTCAAATTTTACCTGGATTTACAAGAGTTCTCCTTTCATCTCAAAATTTTTCTTTGATTTCTTTGAATTCGTCTGAAATAATTTGAGTTACTCTTTCTGGTCTAGCTAAAATATCTTTCAGGTCTGTAATAAGAACCAAAAGGTTATTAAGATCATCTTCAATTTTTTGTCTTTCCATATTTGCAAGTCTTTGAAGTTGCATTTCTAAGATTGCTTTTGTTTGTCTTTCTGAAAAACTAAATCTTTCTATCAAATTAATTGATGCTTCATCTTTGTTTTTTGAAGATTTAATAATCTTGATTACTTCATCAATATTGTCAATTGCTATTTTTAGTCATTCTAAAATATGAGCTTTTTCTTCAGCAATCCTAAGATCATAGGTTGTTCTTCTTACGATAACTATTTCTCTGTGAACCAAAAATTCTTCAAGCATTTCAAGTAAATTGAAAAGTTTTGGTTGAATTCAATTTTCATGAAGGGCAATCATATTGAAAGCAAAACTAGTTTGTAATGGAGTAAGTTTGTATATTTGATTTAAAATCTTTTTTGGAAAAGAGTCTTTTTTGAGTTCAATAACTATTCTTACACGATTTTTACTTGATTCATCTCTTAAATCAGAAATTCAAATAATAATTTTTTCTTGTACAAGATCTGCAATTTTTATAACTAAATTTGCTTTGTTTACTTGGTAAGGCACTTCAGTAATCACTATTGCTGATTTTCAATTTTTTAGTTCTGTAATTTCTGCCTTTCATCTCATAATTACACTTCATCTACCAGTTGCATAAGCTCTTAAAATATCTTCTCTATTATAGATAATTCATCCGGTAGGAAAATCTGGTCATTTGACAAATTGCATCAAATCTTCTATTGTTATTTCTCCTTTATTTGGACGTTCATTTATAAAAAGAAGTGCATTAATAAGCTCTGTTAAATTGTGTGGTGGAATACTTGTTGCCATTCAAACAGCAATTCAAAGTGAACCATTCATAAGTAAGTTTGGCAAAATTGATGGCATAACAGAAGGTTCTTCAGTGGATGCATCATAATTTGGTCTAAAATCTACAGTTTCTTTTTCTAGATCAGCAATTAAGTAATCTGTAATTTTATCCATTTTTGCTTCTGTATATCTCATTGCTGCGGCAGAATCTCAGTCCATAGATCAAAAATTTCATTGTCAATCTACAAGAGGATACCTCATAGAAAAATCTTGTGACATACGAACCATAGCTTCATAAATAGAAGAATCTCAATGAGGATGATATTTTCACATTACATCTCAGACTACTCTTGCAGATTTTCTATATTTACTAGAAGACCTAAGTCATCATTCGTGCATAGCATAGACAATTCTTCTGTGAACTGGTTTGAGTCAGTCCCTTACATCTGGCAATGCACGAGAGACAATAACAGACATAGCATATTCTAAATAACACTTTTCCATTTCATTTATTATATTTTTATTTTCATCTCAAGTATATACGATTGACAAACTTTCTTGTAATCATTTTTCTTGAGGTGAATCTTCTAGGATTTCGTCATTTTCTTGATCAGACATAAAGTAGATTTAAAAGTTATAAAGTTTAATTGAGACCAGTCTCAAAATTAACGAAAGAATTGTATTGATTTTTCCTTTTTTTGCAAGAAAAAATAGGGAAAAAATGGATAAAAAAATTCCTTTTTTAAAAAATTATTTTTAATAGGATAATAAAGGTGTTTTTGGCTTTGTAATAAAAAATAGTTCCGACTCATCGGAACTATTTTGAAATTAATATTTTATTGCTCAAACTGGACATGCACTTACTGCATCTTCAACATGTTTTCACTCATAATTATCTAGTTTTTTTATAACTGAAATTCATTCATTATTAAGTTCAAAGGCTTCTCACGCAATAGCCACACAAGCTCCACATCCAATACAACTTGACTCTACTACAGGTTTTTTGATTTCTTTGTTTTTTGCATTTTCTCCAGCATGAGCGGAGCAACCACAACCACAATTTGACATAATTTTAAATTTAAAATATAAAAAGTGATGAAAGTATAAAGTTTTTTTAGATAAAAACAAGGCATTTTAAATTTTTTGGTACCAGCATCTTATTGGATACTATATTCTCAATCATTCCTGAGTTTTATAAATCATCAGATTTCTAAAATCGATAATCTGTAAGTAATTTCTCCAACTTCCATTTCCAGTTTTTGGCAGATTTCAGTTGAGTTTAGTGACTCTTTTTGCAATAATTCGTAGATTTTTTGTTCTATTTGGTCTTCAAATTCGATTTCTTTTATTTCTTGAATTTTAGTATTTTCTAAATTTATATTGTATTCCTCCAAGATATCTTCAGCTCAAAATACAGGTTTTGCCATTGTATTTTTGATTAAAAGATTTATTCAAGCAGATTCTTTTTTAAAAATATCTCAAGGAACTACAAAAACATCCTTTCAAAGATCTAATGCTAATTTTGCTGTAATAAGAGTTCAGGATTTTTCTCAGGCTTCTGTCACAAGAATTCAATCACTTAATCAAGCTATAATATCATTTCTTATAGGAAAATTATACATATTTGGCGGGGTTCAGATAGGAAAAATAGAAAGTATACATCAATCTTTTTCAATTATTTCATCATATAATTTTTTGTTTGAGTCAGGATAATTTTTGTCTATTCAAGTTCAAATCACAGAAAGGGTATATCAATTATTTTCTAAAGTTGTTTTGTGAACTAAACTATCAACTCAATAAGCTCATCAACTCACGATTCAAAATCAATTTTCAACCAAAGCAGGAATAAAATTTTTGATAATTTTTTCAGAATAAGTGGTTGGTTTTCTTGTTCAAACAATAGAGAAAAAATTTGTGTTTTTAAGTTTTCATCTTATATAAAGCACAAAAGGAGGAGTATAAAGATTTTTCAGATTTTGTGGATATTTTGAATCATTTAGGGTAATTATTTCTACTTTTAAATTTTTCAATAATTGATCTAATTTTAGAGTATCTAGTTTTCTTTTATTCTCTAGAATTTTCTCAATTTTTTCCTCTTTTATTCAAAGTTTTTTGAGTTCTTTAATTCAAAAATTATCATAAAAATCCTCAAAATCCTGTTCAGATTCTTGGATTTTTAATAAGTTTTTGCTTGTAAATCAAATTGTATGAAGGTAAACTATTTTAGATTTCATTATTATTTTTTTGAGTATTATTTAATTTATCTAGATTTAATTTAATTGGAGTGGTTCAAATATTAGCATTATTGTCACTATCAACATCCAAATCTTTTGGTGTTATATCAGACTGACTAAGACCATATAATTTAACTAAATTAGATTCCGAATTTTCATTGTATATAATTAAATAAACGTATATTAATATTACCATAGGCAAAAAATATTTTAGAATAAAATTTGCAGCCAGAGTTATTATATAAATAGGTGATATTAATAATATTGTTCATAATCACAAGGAATTACCTGTTAGTTTATAAACTATATTTAAAGGTAATTGTACAAAAACATTAATTGATCATGATAATATTGATATTATAATTAATATTCAAAAAGTTAACCAAAAACGTCACTTTACTAATTTGTAAGATTCTTTTAAAGCATCCAATCAGGATATATTTTCAAAAATTGTTTTATGCAAAGCAAACGCCCAAAAAATGCTTAATGCAATAGTAAATATTGTTAATAATACAGTAAATACTATTGATAATATAGCAATTCCAGTCATTCAAGATATAAATAACATTATAATAATAAATATTAATGTGGTTAATGATATAACTAGTATTCAGCAAATTCAATCTTTCCATATACTTGTTTTTATAAGAGATTTTAAGCTTGACAAAGTTTCTTTTAGAATCGGTCAATAAGAACTTATTATTTCTCATTCAAGTTCTCTTTTTATAAGATTTCAAATACTTCAAAAAAGATATAGTCAATAAATCCAAGCTATAATAAGAAATATAAGAATAATCACTATAAAAATGACAACACACAAAATTATTGTTCATGTATTGTTTAAAATTAATTGTTCTAGTAACTGTCCAAAAGTCGGATCACCAGGTTTTAATTTGATGAGATTTTCAAAAAGTTCAGTGCCTCAGTTTGTCAAAATAATAAAATAACCAATACCTGCAAATATACAAAACATTAAAAATAATCATATTCCTACTAAAAAGGATATGCCCAATGACAAAAACATAAATCTATAATGTTTTTTAACAAAATTTAGCGTTAA
>JAQUZJ010000050.1 GCA_028691375.1 Candidatus Altimarinota bacterium
CGAAGGAAATTCTGGTGTAATAATTACTGGATGAGCAAACTTTGAAAAAGACATTAGTTCTTGAATAAGTCTTGTTGATTTTTGGGCAGAATGGTGCGGTCCTTGTAAGATGATGTTACCAGTTTTAGAACAATTGACTGAAAAAATAGGTAATAAAGCAAAAATTATGAAACTTAATGTTGATGAAAATTTGGAGCTAACTCAAAATTTTAGGATAATGAGCATTCCTTGTATAATTATTTTTAAAAATGGAAAAGAAGTTGATAGACTAGTATGAGTAAGAGATGTGCAAGAACTCGAAGATTTTATAAACAAAATAGCTTAAGAGACTGTCCCAAAAAGTATAGAAAAGCCTTTTGTCATCCCAAACGCTTTCCCTTTTGTCATCCCGAGCGATAGTCGAGGGATCTTGAGTTCGAAGCCACAAAAGATTCCTCCACTACGGTCGGAATGACACTTTTGGGACAGACTCTTAAATTAAGATTTTAAAATCCTGACTTATAAAATACAAGTCAGGATTTTATTATTTTATATTTTCAATTGCTAACATTTTTTTAGTTTCGTTGTATCAAAATTTAATAACTTCTTTGTATCTTTTGAAATCATAATCTGATTTTGTAAATTTTGGGTGAACAAGAATTATCTTTTTGTTTGAATCCAAAGCTCTTTTTTCATTTTCAATTTTCATAATATCAATGGATTTTTTGAGTATTTGATAACTTATTCAAATAAAAGTTTTATTAAAATTAAGACCAAAAAAGCTATTTTCAGTTTTGATTTTCATTTTTATATCACGAGCTACAGAAACAGCAATTACTTTATCTAGACTAATTTCTTGAATTGGTAAATTGTTCATTATACCTCAATCCACAAGATTTCTTCAATCATGTCTATAAGGAGCCACTAATCAAGGAACTCACATTGAAGCCCTGAGTGCTTCAACAACTTTTCATTTTTCAAAAACAATTTTTTCTCAACTATCAATATCTGTTGCTATAATTCTTAATGGAATTTTTGCATCTTCTATAAGACTATTTCAAAAAATATTTTTCATAGACTTTATAGCCTTTTTTCATGATATTAATCAAGTTTTAAAATCAAAATCTATAATATTCACATATTTAAGATCTTTAATTATTTCTTCCATTTGCAAAGATGTATAAGAAAAAGCGTACAGACTTCAAAAAAAAGCACCAATACTAGTTCAGGCAATTTCAGATGGAATTAAATTGTTTTCTTCCAAATATTTAAATACTCAAATGTGAGCCATTCACCTAGATGCTCATCCACTAAGAACCAATCAAAATTCAGTTTTTTTACCATTTTCAAAAAAATCTTTCGACTCCAAAAACATATCTCCTAAAGAAAAGTATTAAAAATAAAATTTACTATACCCATTATCACAGGAAATACTATCCATCAACCAAAAAGCCAAAGAAAAATAAAAATAAAGATATATTGAGTTTCCAAAAAATTCCGATAACTAAGAAGTTTATAATTATTTCTAAAAAACCATCTCAAAACTCTAGATCAGTCTAGTGGTGGAATTGGTAAAAGATTGAAAATTCATAATCAAACATTGATAACAATTCAGGCTGTTAAAAATCAACTATTTAAATCATTTACCATTGAAAATTCTTTTAAAAATTTGAATGTTATGGTAAAAAGAATTACTAAAAAAAAGTTTGAGGCTGGTCAAGCCAGAGATGTTATCATAAAATCTCTTTCTGGATTTTTGAGTTTATAAAAATTAACTGGTGCAGATTTTCCCCATCAAAATCAAATAAAAAATATTAGAAGTGTTCAAAATAAATCTAAGTGATTCAAGGGATTTAAATTCATTCTTCATTCAAGCTCTCAGGTATTATCTCAGAATTTACTTGCAGCCCAAAGATGTGCATATTCATGGACAGTTATTGCCAAAATAATATTCACAAAATATATTAAAAACAAAACTATTCATCAGCCCAAAATAATATCTAACATGAAAAAAATTATTAATAAAGCGCGCTAATTTTAATCAGCAATGTTTTTTTGTAAAGAAATTATTTATTTAATAAAATCATGGCTAATTTTAGAGGAAACTAGAACTTTTTTTGCTTCAAGATAACCAATTTCTATAATTTCTTTATATTTGTTGAATTCATAATAATCAACCTCTGGAAAATTTGGATAAATTAAAATTATGTTTTTCTTCGATTCTAATGATCTTTTTTCATTTTGTTCCATCATAAGATCTAGAGTTTTTTGAATTATTTGGGGTCATGTTCAGAATAAATTTTTATTGAAATTAATACCAAATATTTTCATCTCAGTAGATATTGGTCTATCAATATTCCTAAGAACTGAAACTGCAATAATATTTTTGGAATCAAGAACTTCTATTGGCAAATTGTTTACAACACCTCAATCAATAAACATTTTATTATTCAAAGAATATGGTGCAATAACTCAGGGAATGCTTATAGAAGACCTAATTGCATCTATAAGTCTACCACTTTTAAATACAATTTTTTCTCCACTATTTAAATCAACAGCTACAATTTTAAGAGGAATTTTTGCTTCTTCAATAAGCACATTTCAAAACATTTTTTCCAAAAAATCAAGGATTTTTTTTCATGCTATTAGTCAAGTTTTTAAATCCAAATCAACAAGATTTAAATAATTCATTTCTTTTAAAATTTTTTCCAAATCCTCGGAAGTCTTTGAAAAAGCTATAGCACTTCAAATAATAGAGCCCATACTTGTTCAAGATATTTCAGATGGAACCAGATTTTTTTCTTCCAAAAATTTGAAAACTCAAATGTGAGCTATTCACCTTGCTGATCATCAACCCAAAGCTAAAGAAAATTCTAGTTTTTTTCTAGTTCAAAACACAAAATCAAATAAAGACATACTGTTTTAATTAATACAATCAAATAATATTGCTCAGCAAGTATACTTAATAATTTTTAAAAACAAGACTTTTACAATATTATATTCCACATCCACTACAAACATTTTAAATGAACTTATTCCTATGTATAGGATAAATTTAACCTATACTTTACATTTTTTACCTCAGCTCTGCCCCCAATTTTTCTTCTGTTGCTTTTCTAATGAGGCTCTGGATCTCGTTGATTTCATCATTTAGGAGTGTTCTTTCGTAAGATCTATAAATAATTCTAAAAGTATAACTTAATCTATCTTTTCAGAATTTTTCTTCATTTTCATATTGATCAAGAAGTTTAACTTCCTCGATAAGATCCTTAGCATAATCCCTGACTATTTCATAATAACTGTTAATACTAACATTTTTTGGTAAAATAAAGGAAATATCTCTGGTAACTTCTGGATATTTGCTGATTTCTGTATATTCGCGATCCAGATCTCACCATTGAGAAGTTATTCTTGGATCTAAAGACCAAAAAATACGAATATCCGGAATGTTCATTTTTACCATTGCAAGCCTCTCAATTCCTGGTCAAAAAGCCCATCCATTATACAATGATGAATCTATTCAAAAATTTTCTAAAACTTTTGGTAAAACAACTCAAGCTCAAAGCATCTCAAGCCATTCTCATCTGAATTTTATCTCCATTTCTATACTCGGATCCGTATATGGAAAACGATCTTCGTTGAATCTGTGCTCGATGTTTTTTCAATAAATTGCCCAAGCCATTTCAAGAAGCGCTTCTTCAAGCTCCTTTTTTCCGACAGTTTTTTTGTCTTTTTTACAAAGATAAAATCAGTCTATCTGGTGAAATATTGGATAGTGATTTCTGTCAATTTCATCTTTTCTATAAACCTTCCCGTAACTTAAAACTTTTACTTCTCAATCCTTCTGGAGTTTTTCTAAAATTCATGGTTCCTTAATATAATAATACCACATAATAGTCGCATGAGTCCTCAAGATATTTGTCTCATCAACATAGTAAGTATCGCTTCTGTTTCTTGCTGGATGATCCGCACTGAAGTTGAATAAGTCGAAAGTAATATTAGCTGGCACAACTTCTGGAGTTTCTATCAGATCAAAATCTTTGTAAAAATCTGAAGTCTTAATTCTTTCTACAACCATCTCAAGCGGGTTTCATTTTTGCCTTGATAAATCTGGCATATTATAAAATCTGATGACCCTTTTAGAATCAATAAAATCTTCCATTCTAAGTTTATTTATAAGCTTTTTTTCTACATCTTTGGAGACTGTAATTATTTGTTTCATAAAATTTTAAATTAAAAAAATAAAATTATTTTAAATATTGACCTTGAATTATTTGGATTTTCAGATTATATCATACAAAGAATAAATAAATTGCATAGTTTTTTCTTTTCATATACATGGATCAGTCAAAGAAAGTCATCTTTGTATAGATTTTCAAGATTCTTCTTTTTGATTTCAGTCAAAAATATAGCTTTCCACCATAAATCACTTAATCACAGAAGGGGTTGATAAACTCGGTACTATATTATTTAAAACTTCTTGCATAATCAATATTTGATTGTCTGGATTTTTTCAAGAATTATCATGATTACAATCAATTATCAATCAAGGATTTTTCAGTTTTTTTGAAGCAGAAAGATCAATATATTCTTGAATATTTTTAATACTAAAATTTGGTCAACTTTCTCATCAGCGCAAAATTCAGTGAGCTACATCATTTCAAGAACTTTTTAAAATTCTATTCAAAATAAAATATTCGTGGCTTCCCTGAGCCGATTTTATTGACTGAGTCATTGGCATAACTTTTCAAGATGTAGGATTTTTTATTCCTATTGGAAATTCTAATCAAGAAGCCACCTCCCTATGATTCTGATTTGCAGAACTTCTGGCTCATATAGCAGCATAACTAAGCAAATCCTGAAAATGTAAAGTCAAATTTGGGTTTAATATTTCATCGGCAATTGGTACTCATAATTCAAGGATTTTTATTGCTAATTGTCTGCTTTGTAATATTCATTTATTTATATCTGGATCTTCTCATGGAGCAGAATTTACAAGTCATTTCCAACCAAGTTCAGATCTAGGTTTTCCAGTATAAAATCTCATAATAATTTCTATCCTATCTTTCACTTCTTCAGAAATTCATTTTATAAAAGAAGCATATTCAATAAGACTGTCCTCAAAATCAGCAGAACACGGTCATATAATTAAAACTTTTTTATCATCTTCTCACTTAAAAATTTTTTCTAGTCTTTTTCTAGAATCAAGAACCATTCTTTTGGATAAAATATGCAGTGGACAACTTGATAAAAGTTGTTCTGGGCTTATAAGTTCTCATTGTTGTATTATAGCTCATCACATAATTAATTAAATTTAAAAAATAAAAATCCCTCTATAAAATTTTTTTTAGAGGGATTGGTTTTTTGTTTAATACTTTAACATAAGCAATAAAAAAATTTCCCTCTAGTTCTAAAATAGAAGTAATAAAAGAAAAAGTAAAGTTTTTTATTTAAAGTTATCATTGTTTTTTAATAAAAGTTTTAAAAAATCCTCCAATTGCTTGAAGGATTTGTATTGATTTTAAAATTAAATTTTACACTCAACAAAACAATCCTTCAAAAGTTTGAAAGAAAAAATAAAAGAAATATTGTTTTTGTATTATGGTCAACATGTTTTACTTTAAAAAACTAAAACTAAGTTAAATATAAGAAAAATGGATTTATTGTCAAATTTTTATATAAATTTTTACTAGTGTTTGGTAAAAAAATTATTGGACAACATAAAAATAAATAGATACACGAAGAAATTATGGCTTATCCCGAATAACAAAATGAGAGAATATTTTTTTAGTTGATTTATTTAAATAATGTGTTAATTTTTAAAGGCTTTATTTTTTAAATTTAATTTTATGAAAAAAATTATTTCTTTCATTACTTCTATTTTTATAGTTTTATCAAATTCTGGTCAAACTTTCGCAATCGATTTTATTGGGACTACAGATTCAAGTGATTATATTGAAACTACAAATTGTTCATCTGGTTATAGCTTTGATAAAATTAAAGCTATTTGAACCTGATTACAAAAAAGTATCAAAAAATCTTATACAGATGAAATTGCCTCAATAAGTGATAAGGCTTTTTTAGAAGAAATTGGTAAGCAAAAAATGGAAATTTATAATAATATAAGAGCAGAAATAAGAAATTCAACTAAGACAAATCCCTATTCTCGTTGCAATACTCTTAATAAAAAGATATTAATAAATAATTTTATTCCTAATATAAAAACTCAAATTACAGTATATAAAAATTTGTTATATGAAATTAAAGAATTCAAAAAAACATGAATAAATCCTTATATTTTAACTACAGAAGAAACTAATAATGTTGAAAGAAATATTTTGAATATACAAAAAGATATAAATTCATATCTAAGGTCAAATCTGGACAAAGTTTTTCTTAATGATATAAAAGAAACTGGTAAATGAAAATTTTCTCTTACATTTAAAGATCCTTATTCGAATAAAATTTCTAAATTAAATTTTGATATAGAAGATTATACAAGATTAGTTTCTTTGTCAAAAAATTCTCAAGATAATGATTTTAAAATAAATTTTTCTTTTGATATCGAAAAAACCTACAAATGAACTGGTGTAATATATTTTAATTACAGAATTATAGAAAATGATATCTATCTTACTCTAAAGGATATTGATATTAAAATTGATTGACTTAAAAGTATTGATGCCAAAAGTTTCGAACAGGCTATTGCAATGATTTCATTGTTTAAATGAAGAACAATTCATATGAATACCGTATGAGCCAACTCAATAAAAACTCTTTGATGAAGTAGTATAAATTTTGCAAACATATTAAATTGAATGCTTGATGTTTTTTCAAAAGAGTCTTTGTTTACTCCTTATAAAAAAGTAGGTAGTTCTTATGGTTTAACTTTAAAAACAAAAACTTTAAAAGATTTGTATACAAAAATGTGAGCTTCTTATTGAGATGATTATTATTTAAAAGCTCAAAAATCTTTTAAATATATGATGCTTAATTATTCCAAGAGTAATTGAGAAGTTCTTATTTCTACACAAAATCCAGGTACAAATTTTTTTGTAAAATATAAAGATTCTAAAACTTTTGAAGTTTCCTATATTCTAGAAAAAAATGGAACTAACTTTATTACAAATTTAAAATATTGATATTTTACTTTAAAAATTTCTGATAAAACTGCCACTCTTGATTTAGTTTGGAAAGATGATTATCTCAACTTACTTTTTGATTGATACGGACAAAAAGTGGTAATAAAATGAGATTATAATGCTGATAAGACAGATTTAAGATTATTTTATAATTCAAAGGATATTTGATATATAAAATCAAATAAGCTTTCTGAAAGTAAATATGATTATTCTTATTATACAGATTTAAACATATCAGATGAATTTAAATTTTTTATGGATATAAAATGAAAAATTGAATTAGGTAAATTTGATACAGCTATACCTGCTTGAGATATCATAGAGATTGATGATATAATGAAACTATCTAAATAACAGTAAAACTTCTCTAATTTTATTAAATTAAGCACTAGATTACTTACTTGATTTCCGGCTTAATTGTAAAAAGTGTGTGGCTAAAATAAGGAGTATTTGGTATAATCAAGCCAAATACTCCTTTACTTTTAGTTATGTCAGATAAAAGTTATAAAAAAATATGTAAAAAATGTAAATCTTGTGGTTATGTCCTTGACAGGGTCGAATATAATGACTCAGGCAACTCTCTATTCAGATGTATAATTTTTAGTGATTTTTGAAAGCTTAAGTTTTTGAAAAACTAAAGTTAATCTTCATATTCGTAAAAACTAACTCATTCCAGCCACACACTTTTTACAATTAAACCAGATTTTAAGCTAAATACTAAAAATCTTCACCGTTTTAGAAAAACTACAAAAAAATCTCAAGAATCTCAATTTTTGAGATTTTTTTGTAGTTTTTCAGATATTTCTTAATAGTTAATTCTTACAGTCTCATTTTTT
>JAQUZJ010000051.1 GCA_028691375.1 Candidatus Altimarinota bacterium
TAGTTTTTAACTCCTGAGCTTTATTTTGAATTTTTTTCTTTCATTCATCTGTCACATCTCAAAACCAGTTTGTATCTTTTTTGAATGTGGTTTTTATATTCAACATGTCAGAATCTATTTCCTTTTTTAATGATCACAAATTTTTTACTGTATCTTTCTTTACATTTCAAGCCAAATCTTCATATTTATTTTTTAAATCATTTTCTTCTTCATCCCAAGAATTCAACATCTGCTCATATTGATTTTTTTCTTCCTGTGTTTTATCGATGGAACCAATAAAAACCTGAGCTCTTTTTCTAGTCTCACTTTTATTCTTATTAGCTCAAGTTATCTTTGTTTTTTCCTTTGTATTTTCAGTTGTGTCAAAAATCATATTTTATTTTTATTTTTATTAGTTAAGAGGATATTAACATAAAATGTTTTTCAAGACAAAATTTTTGCTATTTTGATTATTTAACTATAATAATTTTCGTTTTAAAATAAGTATAAATTTAATTATGCTGAAAAATATCACCAGAAAAGCCAAAGAAATTTTTCAAAAAAAAATTAAACTATTAGATTCCAAAGGATTTAAAATTTTATTATTTTTAATTTTTCCACTTTTGATAGTCCTATTTTCTGAATTTATAAATAGATTGGATCTTTACAAGGTTTTTACGTTTATAAATTCAAATTTTACCGTTTTTTCTTTTTCATATTTTTTAGTTTTTATAGTTTTTTCTTTTTTATATGTTCTTATTTGAAGATATTCATTTTTTATAATAACAATTCTGTTTGGTATTTTATCTTTCATTAACTATTTCAAGTTTTCTATTTTAAATGAACCATTTTATCCTTCCGATATTTTCGTTCATGGTTCTACTTTTTGAGATTTGTTAAAATTTGTAAAAATTGGATTTGATGCGGTTTTTATTGAACTAATTATTTTTGCTTTCGTTGTTTGTTTGGCTTATTTTTTCTTGTTCAAATGAATTAAAATTAATAAAAAATTGAGAATTTGATTATGATTATTTCTAGTTTTAATAAATGGTTATATTATTTTCAATAATGATTTTAGAGTTCATAAATTACAATATTTAACTTGACTAAATGCTGAATGATTATCTCGGAGACAGCAATATAATTATGATCATAATTGATTTATTGCATGATTTTTTGTAAATATATGAAATGTAAATATCAAAAAACCGGCAAATTATAATGAAAAAACTATTAATGAGTTAGTTCAAAAATATTCTAAAGTTTGAAATAACTCTGAAATTAAAAAACCAAATGTAATCTTTATTCTAAGCGAATCCTTTTGGGATATAACTCAACTTCCTAATGTTTCCTTTTCTTCTAATCCAATAATTAATTTTAATGAAATTAAGAAAAATAGTACAACTTGAAATTTTATTTCTCCAACTTTTTGATGAAAAACTGCTCTTGTAGAATTTGAAATATTAACATGAAATTCAATTAAATATTTACCATTTGGAAGCATTCCATACCAACAATATATCAAAAAACCAGTTTTAAGTGTTGTACAGGAATTTAGGAAAAATTGATACCAAACTTTAGCTTTGCATACTTTTGAAAAAATATTTTTTAATAGAGTTTGAGCTTATCCATTTCTTTGATTTGATAAGTTTATTTGAATTGAAGATCTTAAAAATCCAAAATATAAATGACCGTTTGTTTCCGATGAAGAATTTACCGACCAAGTGATAAATAATTTTAAAAATAAAGACTTAACAAAGCCATTGTTTCTATTATGAATAACTATGCAAAATCATTTCACCTATGAATGAGAAAAATACAAAAATCTAGAAATTAAAACAACATGAACAGGAATATCAGCTAAAAGTATAAACATATTAAACAATTATTCACAATGAATAATGGATGCTGATAAACAACTTGGCAGATTAATAAAATTCTTAAAAGAACAAAAAGAACCAACTATTGTTGTATTTTTTTGAGATCATCTTGGTTCAATGTGAGAAAATTATTTAACCTATAAAGAAACTGGATTTATAAGCCCAAAAGAAAATAATAATTGAGCCGATGAAGAAAATAAAAAAATGTATTCTACTGAATTTTTAATTTGGAATAATTATTCACAAAAACAAGAAAATAAAAATATTTGAAATATATGAGCTACTTATTTTGGAAATTATTTGCTAGATTATATAGGTTTTCAAAATAAAAATCCTTATTACAATTATTTGTCAGATGAATATAATAACTGCGTCCAGGCTAATAGTGAACAAATTCTTTTAGATAAAAATTGAAGTTTTGTTTTGGATATTTCAACTTTATGAGATAATTGTAAAGATATTGATAACATCCATAATTTGTTTCAATATGACATCTTATTTGGTGGTAATTTTAATGGAAAGTGGTAACACAAATTACAATAAAATCGTGTTTTATACAAAGATTTCTAGATTGAAAAGAAATGCCAAAAATCATTAAAACTTGATTTAATTAACTAAAATATTAATCAACTGGCCTCCACTTAAAATCTAATACTTATTCAGGATATTTTCTTCATAAAGCAATTTGTGTTTTTGTTTTTCAGTTTTCTGCGATTAATTCTAGTAGTGCTCATCATCAGGTAGATAAACAAATTTTGCTAACAATAGCATTAGTTTCTTCTAGATTTAAATTAGGATTGTTTTTTAATATTTCTATTGACTGCCTCATGGCTGCGGCACAATCTCATCATCATGCTATTATTTTAGCTTCGGCTCCCATTAATATTTCCAACAGTCATTCAGTTCATTGTTTAGTAATTTCATAATTTCCAGTTGTTCAATTAACCAAAATTACTTTAGATTCATTGCAAACTTGTTTAATTTGTTGCAACGTTTTTGTTCATATATCAATACAAGTTGTTCACTCTGGAATTTCTGTAAATTCTTTAGTAAAAACATTGCCATCATTATCTATTCTTATAATTACAACAAAATCTTCTGGCAAAATAATTTTTCTTCAAGATTTTAACATCCTTATGGCTTTTTCTACATCTCATTCTATACATAAAGAATTTCAAACAGTTTTGCTTATTAATAATTCTCTTTGTTTTTTATCTAATAAATACCATTCATCTTCCTTGTTATTAGAAATCAATTTTTTTGCCACCAAAAAAGCATGAGCCAAAGCTCAACTTACTATTACTGTTATATTATTAGGCATTCTTTCCACTCTTTCAATCTTATCTTTTTTTGCTCAACCAATTATTAAGGTTGCTCATCAATCTTTGATAATATCAAGAAAATCTTGTATGGCTCTCAATTCTTTTTCCATAAGTAATCAGATTGACTTATTTTCATAATCAAAACAGTTAGCAAGAGTAAGAACCGAGCTATCTTTGTTCTGTATGCTACCATAAGCATCATTTATGTATTTTGTAGCACCAGAATAATTTTTCAATTCTTCTGCATATTCTTTTTTTTCGGCATCAGATCATTTTTCTCTAGGATCAAATCTTGTATTTTCCAATAAAAATATTTCTGTTCAGTTTCAATCTTGATACAAACCTTTCAAATTTTTATGATTTTCAACAAATGTAGAATTTATATTTAATTTTTCATTTAAATAAGTATTTACTCTCAATAAAGAGTTTTTAGGAAAATCTTCTGGCATTTCAGGTCTACCAAAGTGTGAAAGTATAATTATTCTTTTAGCTCATTTTTTAACTAAATATTCGAGTGTTGGCAATAGTCATCTAACTTTTGCATCATCTGTGATATTTCAATTTTTATCTATAGGAACATTCAAATCTGCTCTTATAATTATTGTTTCTCATTCAACTTCAATATTTCTTAAAGTATTCATTCAATTAAAAAAAGGCTCTCATTCAAGAGTGCTTTCGATTTTTTGAGATATTTTCCCATTGCTTATTAATGTTTCTTCTGAAATTATGGATTCTTCTTCTGTAGAACCCGACAAACATGCACTAGATTTTAAAACCATAATTTAAAAATTAAATATTAAATTAATTCCAATTTACTATAATTATCAAAGTCAATCTGTCAAAATTATTTTTCACAATTTTATTCTGCTTTGTAAAGAGATAAATAAGAGTCAGTCCAAAAGTTCCTTGATTTTTTTCAAAAAAAAGTACTATTGAACTAATAGTGATTTTACAAGACCTTTTTATGAAGCCAATTATTGCACATTTTCTGACCACTCTTAATTTTAGAATGTTTCTTAGAGCTCTTAATAGTCTTACTTTTAGGTTGCCATTTTTAATAAATGGTAAAGATATTAGCTTATTAGAACAGGACTTGAAAAATTATTTGAATACGAAAACTTCAGAAATTATAAGTTTTTATAATTGAAGAAGTGCTATTTATCATTGACTTAAATTACTTTGAATTGAAAAATGAGATGAAATACTAGTTTCTGCATATACTTGTGTAAGTGTTTCTAATGCAGTTATTCAGACATGATCAATTCCAGTTTATGTTGATATAGATTCAACTTACAATGTTGATCCAGAACAATTGGAAAATAAAATTACCCAAAAAACCAAAGCAATAATTATCCAACATACTTTCTGAAAACCGGCTAATCTTGATAGAATTTTAAAAACTGCAAAAAAACACAATCTTTTTGTTATGGAAGATTGTGCTCACAGTCTTGGAGCCGAATACAATGGAAAAAAAATATGAACTTTCTGAGATCTTTCGATTTTTAGTTTTTGAAGAGATAAGGTAATTTCTTCTGTAAATTGAGGATTTTTATTGATAAACAATGAAACTTTATTTAATAAAATACCCAAAATTAAAAATAGTCTTATAAACATATCAATCGGACAAGTTACTAAAAATCTAATTTATATAAAAGTATGATTTATCGCTTATAAGCTCTATAATTTTTGTTGAATTTGAAAAATAATTATGGTTCTTGCAAGAAAATTAAAGCTTTTCCCAAATATATTAACCTTGAAAGAAAAATCTTGTAATTTTAAAAAATTTTTTTACAAATATCCAAATTGTTTAGCTTATATTTGAAGATGAGAATTGGCTAAATTAGATGAATATAATACCCACAGAATAAAGATTGCAGAGTTTTATAAAAAAGAATTGGCCTGATTTGTAGAATTACCAAAAGAAGATAAAAATGAAAAAAATATCTATTTTATGTTTATGATAAAGGTTTCCAGAGCTAGGGAACTTATGAATTTTTGTAAGAAAAAATGAGTTTTGCTTGGAGATTATTGGTTCTGACAAAATATTGCACCAATCGGAACAGACTTAAAAAAAGCCTCATACAAATGAGACTGTATAAACACGGAAGATCTTGTAATAAAACTTGTACATTTACCAACTCATGCCTGAATAGATATAAAAAGTGCAGAAAAAGTTGTAAATTTGATTAAGAAATTTGAGACCGGTCTCCTAAATTAAAGTTTTTAAATCTTCGATTTCTTCTAGTGTAAAATAACTTAAGAATTTTAAAAATTTTTCTTTTTCTTCTTCTGTAAGTACAATTGAATTATATATTTTTGTTCTTATGTCTGATTCAAATAGTATTTCGACTGCCATCTGATTATTATTAACAACTAAAGATTTATCCTCAACATTAACTATATTAAAACATAAATTAAAAAATATGTCAATTATTCTAGGTATCGATCCTTGAACAACCACAACTTGATTTGCGATTTTAGCTAAAAATAAATGAAAAATCGAGATTTTGGATTATTGAATTATAGAAACTGTTGTCAAAGCAGATCTAAGTTCCAAATTATCCGATATTTGAGAAGATATTGGCTGATTAATAAAAAAATATAAGCCAGAAATTTGTTGAGTAGAAAAATTATTTTTTTTAAAAAACTTGAAAACCTGAATAGATGTTGCTCATGCAAGATGAGTAATTCTTTATGAATTGGTAAAAAATTGAATTAAATTTGTTGAATTTACGCCACTTCAAGTAAAACAAGGAATTTGCTGAAACTGACACGCACAAAAAAAACAAGTGCAAAATGCACTTAAAAATATCTTAAAATTAGATGAAATTCCTAGACCCGATGATGCGGCTGATGCACTTGCCATTGCATATTTGACGAGTCTGATTAAAATGTAATGTAGTAGAGAATGCAGATCTGCATTCTCTACATTTTAAATAACCATATCTTTCACATAAAAATTCAAAAACTCTTTTCCGTTCCAAACATTTCTTTCTATTTCTCCGATTAAATCAACTTTTGAAGCGTTTTTAATTTGGTCATAATATTCTCAAAAACCGAAAGCAACAAAAGAAATCGAAGAATCATTGTAAACAAATTTCAAATGTTTTTTATCAGCTCAAATAAGATTAACAGCAGAAAACAAAAAATCTTTTATAATAAACACTGGCTTTGGATTACCAATTCAAAAAGGTTTCATTTTGAGTATTTTATTCAAAAGACCAAAATTAATCTGAGAGACTTCGAGGATTGAATCAACCTCAAGAATTTTGGTTTTATCAATATTTTCAATAATTTCTTTGGCTTTCCCATTGACAAGTTCTCTGAAGCCCTCATATTTTTCTTTTGAAATTGTGAATCATGCGGCCTGACTATGTCATCAAAAATGCAAAAAATATTCTTCAAATTGTCCAAGAAATTGTACGACATTGAAATACTCGGGACTTCTACAAGAAGCAACAAGAATATCACCAAGATCTTTTAAAACTATGCACGGCTTATTAAATTTTTGGCAAACATTTCATGAAACCAATCAAATTATTCCATGTTCAATTTCCTCTGAATTATAAAAAAGTATGTGCTCATTTTCATCTACATATTCCAAAGCTTTTTTAAAAAAATCTGCTGTGAGTTTTCTTCTTTGTTTGTTGAGTTCTTCTATTTCTCAAAGCTGTTCTTTTACCAGTTCTTCTTTTGCAAGTAAAAATTTGAGAGCTCTATAAGGAGTATCCATTCTTCCTGCGGCATTAATAATAGGTCAAATACGGAATCAAATAGTATCTCAATCAAGATCTTTATCATCAATATTTTCAATAAGGCATCTAAGTCAAGCAGAAGTTGAAGTTCTAAGTCATTGTAATCCAAAAAAAGTAATTATACGATTTTCATCAACAAGTGGCATACAATCAGCAACAGTTCAAAGTGAAGCCATGTCAACATATTCAAGAATCACTTTCTCATATTTTCTTTTGTCATAAAGTTTTGAAGCAATTCAGCAAAGTAATTTGAAAGCCACTCAAGAACCAGAAAGTTCTTTGAAAGGATATTCACATCATGGTGAATTTGGATTGATATAAGCAATAACCTGATCAGAAATTGGATCAGAAGTAAAGTGATGATCGGTAATAATTATATCAATTCACTTAGATTTTGCATATTCAATAACATCTGTATCACGACTTCAACAGTCTACAGTAATTATTAATTTCACTTCTTTTTCAGCAAGTTCATCTATAAAATATTTTTTTAGTCCATATCAATCATCAACTCTGTGCGGTAATCTATATGAAATATTTATTCAAATACTTGCTAAAAATTTTGACAAAAGCGCTGTAGAACTCACCCCATCAACATCATAATCTCCAAAAACCACAACTCTTTCTTGAGAATTTATTGTTTCAAGAATTCTTTCAATCGCTTTTTCCATTCAAGCAAACAAAAAAGGATCATGAAGTTTTGACATTTTTGGCTCAAAATAATCCCAAGCATAAGTGATATCTATGTGTCTATTTTCAAGTATTGTCTTAATAATATCCGAAGAATCTTCGGATAAAATTTTTACTTTATATCATTTTAAAGTTTTCATTTTTTACTTTTATAAATCTTCAAATCCGACAGATAATATCCAAAAAAATCAAAAAATCCACTTAAGTTTGAGTTTTTATTTTGTCTTTACAGCACTGTTGATTTTTTTATTTGTTTTTTGAGTTATCTGCTCAA
>JAQUZJ010000052.1 GCA_028691375.1 Candidatus Altimarinota bacterium
AATAAAATTTAGAATTTGGTAAAAGTTTATTTTAGTCCCCAGTCTGCCCTTATTGAGAAAAAAAACTAGTCGTTCGCCATGCTGAATTTATTTCAGCATCTATAACGCCTTATTAACTATGGATCCTGAATCAAGTTCAGGATGACGAATACTACTTTCACACTTTCTGGCTATTTTCTTAAAGCTGGAACTACAAAATTTACTCTAAGCGCTTTTATTTCAGATTTTATTGAACTTAAAAGTATTTCGTCAGTAGGATTTTTGAGAGCTTTTATTATCCAATTTGCTATCTTTTTCATTTCTTCTTCTTTCATTCAGGTGGAAGTAACTGCTGGTGTTCACAATCTTATTCAGCTTGGTCTCATTGGTGGATTTGTGTCGTCTGGGATTACTTGTTTGTTGAGTGAAATTCAAGTTTTTTCTAGTGTTTCTTGGGCTACTTTTCAGTCTATTCAGAATGATTCTACCGTATTTATTACCATCATATGATTATCAGTTCAGCCTGTTACAAGTTTGATTCAATTATCAAGAAATTCTTGTGCTAAAGTTTTTGAATTTTTCATAACTTGGTTTGCGTATTCTTTGAATTCTGGTTTTAGGGCTTTTCATAGAGTAACCGCTAGTGCTCAGATATTGTTTTCGTGAGGTCATCATTGAAGTCATGGGAAAACAGATTTGTCGATTGCCGCTGCAAATTCTTTTTTACAAAGAATCATTCATCATCTTGGTCATCTAAGTGATTTGTGAGTCGTAGTCGTCATAATATCAAAACCATAATCAAGTGGATTTCTCATTACTCATCCAGCGATAAGTCATCAAATATGAGCAACATCAGCCATTGTGATAGCTCCCACAGCATCAGCAACCTTCTTAAAATCAGCATAATCATAATCTCTAGGATAAGAGGAATATCCGCAAAGAATCATTTTTGGTTTGTGTTCTATGGCAAGTTTCATAAGTTCTTCAAAATCAATTTTTCATTCGTTATCTGGATTTGATTTGTATCTTATGAAATTAAAAATTTTGCTCATATGAGAAACTGGGTGTCCATGAGTAAGATGTCAACCATGAGAAAGATCCATGGCAAGAACAGTGTCTCAAGGATTCAAAACTGCAAAATAAACAGCTTGATTCATAGGAGATCAGGAAAGTGGTTGAACATTCACATGTTCAGCCCTAAAAAGCTCTTTTGCTCTCTCGATTGCTAAGCTTTCAATCACATCTACATTTTCATTTCAACCATAATATCTTTTTCCAGGATAACCCTCGGCATACTTGTCAGTAAAAACACTTCAGAGTAATTCCATAGCCTCAGGATAAGTGTAGTTTTCTGAAGGAATAAGTTCCAGTCATTCTGTGATTCTTTTTTCCTCATTAATAAGAGCAGTATAAACTGCTGAATCATTTTGTTTAAGTAATTCTCTTCTGTCCATATATATTAAAATTAAAAAAATAAAACTTTGGAAGTTATTATAATGATAATATCAAAAAATCCATTGAATAATAAAAAAACAGAACAGTAAATAGATTTGTGCTTTCTACAACCAGGGACTGAAGTTCGTGGCTTTTGGTTAGAGGTTAATTATAGTTCAGATATTTTTGTTTTATATTCCATTTTATTTTTTTAGATTTATTGACATAATAGTTATAATTAAACTGAAGTCAATAGGGTTTTGAACCCAATGCGTTGAAATAAAATCGAAAATCAAGTTTGTCTAAGAAGATTTTACTTTTATATAGTGCCTATAATATCCTATAAAATTACTCAGTAAAAATGAACCCTCCATTACGGCTCACATAGGCGAAAAAATTATTGTGTTATATACTATAATAATTGAGGTTCATATCATCATAACTTTTCTCATTAATTTATTATCAGCAATGAAATTTCAAATTATAAATACAAATAACCCAATATAAATTATAAAATCAGAAATTTCTTTATAGTTAAGAACTAGAGCTAATGTGTTTAGAATAAGAAATAAAATTAAAACCCTTTTATCTGTGGTAAAATAACAAGCTATAAATCTAAAAACAGATATCAAAACAATAAATCCAGCAGTTGCCTTGGATAAAAGAAAATAATGTGTACTTATAAGACTTGCTGAAACTATAAGACACAAAAAAGTGTGTTCTCTTTTTTTGTATTGCAAACTCAAAAAATCAAATACCATTGCAATGGATACAAGAATTTGTGAAATAATGAAATATGAAATCATATTATTTTTTAAATTTCCAAAAATTCCTCCGACTCAAGGATCTCGACTTTTATTTTTCCTTTTTCTTCAACTAATTTTTTGAATTCATCTGAATTTACTCTTATCACGTCCCAAGTGTTGTAATGAATTGGTACAACAATTTTTGGCTTTATAAAATCGGCTGCAATAATAGCATCTTGAACTCACATCGTAAAATTTCATCAAATAGGAAGAAGAGCAACATCTATATCATAATAATATCCTAGTAATTTCATATCATAAATTAGTGCTGTATCTCAAGCATGATAAATATTTTTTCAGTTAATTTTTATAACTACTCAAGCTGGATTAGTTGTATATCATTCATGTGAATTTCAAATTCCTCAACCGTGAGCTGCATTTGTCAGTTTCACCGCAAAGTCTCCGAAATTTTTTTCTCATCAAATATTCATATTCCAGACATTCCTAAGTCATTTGACTTCTTGTAAATATTTACCAAGTTCAGAAGTAGCAATGATAATACAGTTGGTTTTCTGACTTATCTCAACAGTATTGCCAAGATGATCACTGTGACCATGTGTAAGTACAATTGCTTTTATATTTTTTGAACAAATTTCTTCAAATGAAATTTTACACTTTGGATTCCCAGTCAAAAATGGATCAATCAAAATACTCAATCCCTCGTTTTCTATCTCCACAAAAGCATGTCAATGAAATATAATTTTCATGGATTGGTTGGTTAAAATTAATGAGATCTGTCTAACTCGCAGGTTTTATCTGTAAATCATTGCGAGGGAGGTACGACGTGGCAATCTACTGTAGCTACAGAGGCGGTCTTGGATTGCCACAATTTTTTTCCAAAAAATTTCGCAATGACGAAATTATTTATTCTTCTACTTTCTACTTTTCACTTCCGGAACGAAAATATTCGTTCCCTGCATTATTTATGATTTATAATTCCTGCTCCGTGATTCTACAAACACTTTCTAACTTTTAAACTTTCATTATATCCTGTTCTTTCTTTTTAAAAGCATCATCAAATGTTTCATTTGCTTTATCTATGTATTTTTGAAGTTCTAATTCTTCTTGTTTGGCCATGTCTTCAGAAATGGTTTTATTTTTTTCTGCGTCTTTGATTTTCTTGAGATAATCCTGTCTCACATTTCTAGCTGAAATTTTGGCATCCTCACAAAGAACTTTGGCAATTTTAACCATATCTTTTCTTCTTTCTTCTGTCAAAACTGGCACTTTTATAAGTATAGTTTCTCCATTATTTTGGGGATTAAATCCCAAATTTGCATCTGTAATACCTTTGTCAATTACTTTTAACAATCATTTATCCCAAGGTTGGATAGAAATAGTCTGAGAGTCAAGTATAGAAACAGAAGCTAAATTTTTAAGTGGTTGTTGACTACCATAAGACTCGATAAAGATGCTTTCAATTAAAGAAGGATGTGCTCTTCATGTCTGGAGTTTTGCATATTCATTATGAAGATGTTCTTCTACTTTTTTTAAATCCACAGTAATTCAATCAAGGTTGCTCATATTTTTAAAATTAAAATATAAATTAAATCGTGAGAGATTATAGCAGTTTTTAAGTTTTTGTAAATTCTAAATAATTCACGGAATAAAACGATATTTTACTTTTTCTTTATATTCTTTGTATCCATTACCAATCATAAGTAAATGTCTTTCTTCTGTAATTGCTCTCATAAAATATATAAATAACCATCCTCAAATACTAAAAAATATAAGTATTAATTTAATAAAATCCAGAGTTACAAAACAATTAATAATTATTGGTAATGCTCAGATAATCCGTGCTGTATTTTTACAAAGATAAGCTGGATGTCTAACATATTTGTATACTCAATAGGAAACTATTCATCTATTTGTAAGATTACTAGCTTTAAAATTTAAACAAATACTAGCCCGAGCATAAATTCACATCAAAAACAAAAATGCTAAATTCATTATAATATGCAAAGTAATATTACTAAACTGAGGAAAGTCACTAGAATACCAAGCTAAAATATTTGCTGTTGCAGTATTAAAAGGTGGATAACAAGCTAAACAAACAATCCATCATAAAGCCGTAGGATCAACACTTTTTATTTCATTTTTCAAAAATGGAAGTTCTATCATATAACCAATTGTAAAAAAGAATACATCCAAAAAAAGTATTATTTGAAAAAATATCCAATAAAAATATGTATTTAAAAGGTATACAAAAGCATAAGACCATAAATTCCCTTTTTGAGAAACATTGTATAAGTTAACTAAATTGCCATTCAAAGAGGAAATATGTCCTGCAAGCCAGTTTATCATTAGTGGCATAAAAAATGCTTTTAAAAAAATTGATAAAATCGCCAATTTGAAATATTTAGAATCGTTTTTTCATCATGAAAGGATAAAACTAAAAATAATTCTTCATTTACTTTTTTCTTTATTATAAACCAAATAATAAGGAATAAGTAAAACTAAATAAGCACATATAATAAACCAGAAAAGTCTAAATGTACTGAAAGAAAATCAAAAAATCTTATAATTTCAATTAAAAAAAGAAGAATAAAAAGTATTATGGAAATAAAAAAAGAAGAATAAAAAAAGAAAAAATATTGTAGAGATATAATTTTTGACAAAATTGATTAAAAATTTTTGCATAATATTTATTGAATAATTAAAACAAAAAGATTGTATTTTCATTTGTATAAATATCAAGTAAAAAATCAATACCCCCTCTAATTATACACTAATAAAAGAAAAGTGGAATGGTTTTATCTCCATTCCACTTTTCTGGCATCAGTTCAAAGTGAGATTATTTTTTGAAATTTTATTATTTTGCTACTCTAACAACATTGAATTGTTTTAAGAAGTTGCTCAATAGTGGTGGAGTATTGATGAGAGATCTATTTGAATAATTAACTACAACTCAAGTCGATAATGTCTGATAGGAATTTTGTCAACGAACATAGGTCCTATTGTTTACAAGGTCCGAAGAATCTCAATATAAACTTCAATCAACATATAATTGATTTATAGTATTTGTACCTTTGATACCGTAATTATTATTTAATACAATAAATACTCAAGATATCCTTGTTACATTATTTGAAATATTAATGTTTCCATTTTTTACTACAAATGCCCAACTCGCGTTTTTATTTTTATAAGTAATATTTGTATTTATGGTTAGGTCTCCATTTTCAATTACTAGAGTCTTTACTCATTCTAATTCTGTTATTTCATTTATTATTATAGGAGAATTAGATTTTATAACCTTATTTAAGTTATTGTTATCTAATTTTAGTAGATTAACAAATGTATTTCAAAAACCTGATAGAGTATGACTTGTTGTGATTTTTGAAAGATTTTCTGATCAATCAATAATATTACAATCGGATGAATCACAATTTATAAAATTAGAAGTTTGACTGGAAAGCTTTTGTCAATCTTTAAAATCTCAAATATTTGAATTTGCAAACATTCACATAAAATTTCAATTTTTTAGGTTATCCAAAAAAGAAAGAGAAACTAAATCTACACTATAACCCATAGGTTTTGCCAAATAAGATCATCCTCAAGATGTACCTGATACAACAGACTTAGAAACTCTCACATTTATGGGAGTCTTCCAATATCATACATTTAAAGAAAAATTACAATTGTCTAATTGAGAACAATATGTACGATTATCAATATATCATCCATTTGTATCTTTTACAAACTCTCATAATAAATTTGATGTACTTCAAACAAAATTAGTTAATTCATCTCAAGAAAATAAAACCTTATCACCATTTTGAATCCATCAGATTTTGTCTGTAGTACATTTTTCACTCCCTTTGACCAAAGAATTATCACTGTCAATACAAGCTCTAGCATCTAGATACATTGGACCTGCTGGACTAAATGTCAAAGTATCATTTTGATTAAATACATTAACTCAATTTCCAACTATAACTTTGTATTTGCTCAAGTTATAGCTATTTCAAACTCCTGGGTTTGTTATCATTAAGGTTCAAGGAAGATTATTAGATGATCAAGGAGTCGATTTTATAGCAGAAATTTGACAATCAAAACACCATGAATTATTACTTCCTGGATCACATTCTTCATAAAAACCATTACTATTAGGTCTTTGAATTATTCAATCTCAACAGTAATTGGTAGGTCATCATCCAGTGGGAGAACAAGATGTATAACATCCTGATATACCACCACAACTCCAATCATATCTTGTAACACCTCAGATAGTATTGGAAATGAAATTTCAAACCAAAACTCAAGGTTGACATAATCAAGCTGTTGTTTGAGTTATGGGACAAGATACTGATGGATTTACGGTTCAGGGTGTACAACTCAAACTTCATCAATTTGAACTTGACGAAGAAGGTGGGGCATAGTTAGCTTGACATCAACCATAGCTTCCACAACTCCATGTATATGTTGTAACACCTCATATAGTATTGGAAATGAAATTTCAAACCGAAACTCAAGGTTGACACAATCAAACTGTTGTGCCGGTTATAGGATTGGATAAAGTTCAATTTGTAGGTCAGGGTGTACAACTAGAACCTCATCATCCAATTGGGGTACAATTTGCTGAACATCAAGATGATCACCATCAAGCATGACTAGAATCATTGGGGTCACACTGCTCTTGAGAATCCTTTACTCAGTCTCAACAAGAACCAGTTGGTATGTTTGTGGTAGTACAATTTGCTGAACATAATCAATTTATCCATCAAGCATGACTAGAATCATTGGGGTCACACTGCTCTTGAGAATCCTTTACTCAGTCTCAACACCAACTAGGATAGAAAAAAACACATTCATTATGAGTGTTTACCACAGGATCCATATTTCACAAAGAAATCAAATTTTGATAATTTACAGAATATGTAACTCTGTATCATGGACTATTTCTATCTCCGCTTGTCACACTCGCTAATCTTATGCCATAACCTGACTTAGAAACTATAAATCTTTCATTACTTCCTGGTGCAAACATATGATAACTTCTTCATGATTTAGATGTTTGATCAAAAAAACCAGAAACAAAACTAAACATATTTTCGCTTCAATTTCAAGAATGCTCCCACACTGTTCATGGTCTTTGTAAGGTTGTAAAATTTATACTTCACCAAGAATCCATAAACATTATTTGGTTTAAACCAGAATTATTTGTATAATCATCATATAGTCAAAATAATGCTTCTCATGTATATACCGTACCTCAATTAAAACACTGTTGGCAAGAAGTAGCATCTACTCAAAAACTAGAACATGATTGTGTTGAAAAATCACTAGCATTCGCCCTAGTTTGTTCTGCAAAAACTAAAAATGTAAAAATTATAAAAACAGCTATTTTTTTCATATTATTTTAGATTAGCAATATTACTTTCTTTTGAACTTTTTAATCAGTCTACATTAAATATGGTCTCGTCTTCTTGTGATAATTTCATCCTTTTATCCACTTTATCTATGTCAATATTTATAAGAAAATATATACCAATACAAACAATTCATATTATCATTAATAATGAAAAAATCATTATTGTCAATTCTTTTTTATTTTTTCTCTTTTTAAAAAAATTAATCACTCTTGAATTTTTCATAAAATATTAAAAATATTAAATACCTGCGCTATTACTAGA
>JAQUZJ010000053.1 GCA_028691375.1 Candidatus Altimarinota bacterium
CCGCTTCCCACAAGCTCATCTTCCATATAACAAGCTACAACTTGTCCCGAGGCTATCGCCCTTTGAGGATTTTTGAAATTAATTTCTACTCTATCATTTCACAAATCCGTCAAAACTCATTCTTGATCTAGTTGTCTATAGCGAATTTTGAAATTTGCATTCAAAGGTAAATTAATTTTATTACCTATCCGATGCCACTGAGTGGCAATCAAACTATCGCTATAAAGTTCCATTTCTTTTTCATCTCAGACAACTAAAATGTTTTTTTCTACATCTTTTTTGATGACAAAAAGTGCTGGTCATCATCAGACTTTTATTCATTTTCTCTGACCAATAGTATAAAACCATGCTCATTCATGTTCGCCCAATTTCTCTCATTTTATGTTAATAATATCTCATTTTTTTGTCTCAATTTTTTTCTCCAGGAATTTTTGCATTTGCGTTTTTCCAATAAAACAAATTCCCTGACTATCTTTTCTTTTTGCGTTTGGTAAACCAATTTCTTCGGCAATTTTGCGGACTTCGCTTTTGAGCATTCATCCGATTGGAAAAAGTGCTTTTGAAAGTTGGAACTGATTGAGTCCAGCAAGAAAATATGACTGATCTTTATCTGGATCAACTCATTTTAGAAGATGAAAAACTCCGTCTTTTGTCTCATTAATTCTTGCATAATGCCCCGTTGCAATATAATCAAAACCAAATTCCAAAGCTCTTTCAAGAAAAACTTTGAACTTAATCTCAGAATTACACAAAATATCCGGATTTGGCGTAATTCAAGACTTATATCATTCAAAAATATATTCCACAACTTTGTCATTATATTCTTCCCTAAAATCACAAATCATAAAAGTCTTGATTCCAAGAAACGCTGCAACCCTGATTGCCTCATCCCTATCCTCACGGGTCGGACAATTTCACTCGTCGCTCACATAATTTTTCATAAATCCAGCGACAACTTCATAACCCTCATTTTGCAACAAGTAAGCCGTTACCGCAGAATCAACTCATCAAGATAGTCAAACAATAATTCTTTTTTTCATATTTTATTTAGTTACAATAGAATTATATTTCTTAATTTTAGATTTACAACTTTTGTATAAATTTGTGTTGTTTTGATATTTAAAATAGTCCAGTAAAAAGTTTTTAGTTTCTTTCACTAAGGACCAAAGTCCGTGGCTTTTAGTTAGAGATTAAGAATATATCCATAAATAAGAAGATTTCGCTTACTAATAACATTTCTTAAATTCTTATTTTAAGAAAACACCGAAAAACACTAAAAACATTTCAAATAAATTTGAATAATGACAGTTTTTGAATACAATTTTAGTAGGTTTTTAGCTTACTAATCAAATAAATATATGAATTCCAAAATAGTTTTATTGATATGTGATTTAATGCTTGAAAAATAATCAGAAGTAAGAAATTCTTAGAAGGGAAAGAATTGAATATTCTATTGAATCTCAGATAAATGATCAAGACATGTAAAAATAAGTTCAAGTCAGAAAAAGAAAAACAAGAAATTATCTTGTATAAGATCTAAAGTTGAGTATGTATTTAGAATAGTAAAATGCCAATTCAATTTCAGACAAGTGAGATACATAAGAAAATATATAAATCTTCACCATTTTAGAAAAACTACAAATTCTTGATTAAAATCCAACATATAAAACAAAGAAGATTCAATATTGGCTGGAAGAACACAATTATTAAATTAAACTTTACCATCTTCCTCCATACTCTCCAGAACTAAATCTGGACAAGGCAAGTCTGGCACAAAGTCAAACAAGATACAAAGTGATATTTTTTAGCTTACAAAGAACAATTATGCAAGATAGTTATTCAATCACTTTTCAGATAGGATAAGAATTAAAAATATTTTATGATGATATTTTTTATAGATCTTTTTATATTTTCAAAAATATTTTTTGTAAAAAGGTAATTTTCTTTACAATTATTTTGTTTTTTTGAATTTTAGCATTTAAAATTTTTGTTTATGTGTGGAATATTTGGTTATGTTTGAAATAAAAAAGCTTCTTCTGAAATTCTTAATTGATTACAGAGACTTGAATATAGGGGTTATGATAGTGCCTGAATTTGTGTTGTAAATAAAAAATGAGAATCTACACTCATTAAATCTGTATGAAGAATAGTTGATTTAAGAATTAGAGTTTCATCTTTTGATTTGGATGGTTATAGTACTTGAATTGGGCATACCCGTTGGGCCACTCATGGTAAAGTAACTGAACAAAATTCCCATCCACATTATTCATCTGATTTGAGATTTTATGTAGTTCACAATTGAATTATAGAAAATTATTCTACATTAAAAAAACATCTTGAAGAAAAATGATATAAATTTTATTCGCAAACCGACACAGAAGTTGCAGTAAAACTTTTTGAAGACGAAGTAAAAAATCATAATTGAGATAAAAAAGAAGCACTGAAATCAGCTATCAAAAAAATGGAATGAGCTTATGCCTTTGTTATTTTAGATAAAGATGCCCCAGATGAGCTTATCGGAGCAAAACTTTGAAGTCCTTTAGTTCTTGGAGTTTGAGAAAATGAAATATATGTTTCTTCTGATTATAGAAGTCTTATTTGAATTTCCAAATTTTATGTAACTCTTGAAGATTGAGACACTTTCTTTATCAAATGAACTAATTATGAAATTCTCAATAATTGAGTCGAAATTGTGAGAAATAAAGATGAAATCACAGAAGATGACAAAAATCTTGAACTTGGAGATTTTCCAAATTTTATGCTTAAAGAAGTTTTTGAACAAAAAGATGTAATAAAAAATGTGTTTGCAGGTAAGATTGATTTTGAAAAAAAGGAAATTAGAAATGCAATGCTTGATGAACTTGGTGAGAAAAATTTTGAAAAAATTGTAATTGTGGCAAGCGGAACAAGTTATCATTCATGACTTATGTGAAAATATTATTTTGAAGAATTGGCTTGAATTGAGGTTGATGTTGTGGTTTCGACAGAATTTAAATACAAAAGAAAATTTGTGGATGACAAAACTCTTTTTATGTTTATTTCTCAATCTGGAGAAACAGCGGACACTTTGGAATCATTAAAAATCGTTAAAAATCAATGAGGTTATACTTTTTGAATTGTTAATGTACCAGGTTCCAGTATTGCTAGAATGTCTGATGGATGATTTTTTACACATGCTTGAATTGAAGTTGGAGTTGCTTCAACTAAAGCTTTTGTAACTCAGGTTGCTACACTTATTGTGATGGCTTTATATTTTGGAATTAAAAAATGACTTGATTATGTGAAGTATACTGAAATGGTCGATGAATTAGCAATTATTGATAAAAAAATCGGAAAAGTATTAGATAATTCATCTAAAATTAAGAAAGTTGCTGAAAAATATGCAAAATATAATAATTTCTTTTATCTTTGAAGAACTTATGAGCTACCTATTGCCATGGAATGATCTCTCAAACTCAAAGAATTGACCTACAAACACAGTGAAGCTTACTCTAGCTGAGAACTAAAACATGGACCGATTGCTTTGATTGATGAAAATTTACCAACAATTGTAATCAACGGTAATTGACCACTTTATACAAAAAATCTTTCTTCTATTGAAGAAATCAAGGCTAGATCAGGAAAAATAATCTGAGTAATCACAACTGAAGATCAAAATAAAGAAAAATATGATGATATATTAGAATTTGAAATGAGTTTACCAGAATTCAATCCACTTCTTGAAGTGGTTGTACTTCAGCTTTTTGCTTATCATATGACTATTGCAATCGGAAATGATGTAGATAAACCAAGAAATTTGGCAAAGTCTGTAACAGTAGAATAAATTAAAATTAACTTAAAATTTTAACAGCAAATAATTATAATTGTTTGCTGTTTTTAAAGCATTTTACCTTTCTTAAAAACGAAATAAGAATCAAATACAAAATATACGAAAAAAATTAATATAAATGTGTAAACTATTTTTGTATTAGGAAATTTTACAAGATATTCTAGGCAGGGATGAAAAAATTTGATTAAAAATATTGATAGTAATCACCATATTAAAGAATATTCAAGACATATTCTTCATTTGAAATTAATTTTTTTATCTTCGTATGACCAAAGTTTTTTATTAAAATATTTTTCTATAATGGCTCATACAAAATATTCTAAAAAACTAATTAAGAAAACTGATCCGAAAAATATCAAATATATATTATCACTAAAGTTTGAAAAAACTAGGATAATTAACATGGCTCAAAATCAATATATTGGGCGAATTGGTCAATAAAAAAATCAACAATCTTTTTTAATTAAAGCAAATCATTCATTATCAAAAATACTTTCTAATATCCATCAGATGAATGCATATATTATAAAATATACAAAAAAATTATATATCTCAATATTCATAATTGTTTGGGTTAATTAATTTTTTATTTTTAAAATAGTAAAAATATTCGTAAGTTGTTTCTATTTTATCGGCAATTGTTACAATCCAAGATATTCTATATTTTGGTAAACCGAAAACAATTGGCCACATATGTTTGGCAATAATATCTCTCTCAATTTTATCAACTCAAAAAATTTCATTAGCATTATCAGCAGCAATTTTCGGATGTACAATGGCATGACTTTTTCTTAAGTATTTTATATTAGCTTTTTCATAATTTCTCCAATCATAAAGATAAAAATCATGTAAAAGTGCTCATCTAACAGCTCTTTTAAGATTTTTTTGGTTAAATCAAAAAAACATACACATTTTATATGAACGATAAGAAACGCCTAAAGAATGGTGATAAAGACTATAAATATGCTGTTTGTAATATTTCATTCATTCAAATTCAGAGTGAATAAGTATATCTTCAACTAGATTTATAAAATTTTTATCTGAAAAAATTTTTTTAAAATAATCCTTTCGCATGTTTATTATTATCTAATAATAAAGTTTATTAAGACCAAAGTATAACTATTTTTATAAATTAGCAAAAAAAAAGCCTTTTAAAGCATTTTTATTTGCTTTTTTGCACTTTTTGATAATAATATTTACCCATTAGACTTAAAATAATATTTATATTATGGCAAAACAGAAAAAAAAAGACGAGCTTCTCAATATGATACCAAAAAATAAAGGGACAAATCCTTTTATATTATTAATTTTGGTGTTTCTTATTTTTATTACTATAATTTCTTGAATAGGACAACTCAACAAATGAAAACGTGAACAAATTAATGATAATGTCTGAATAAACCAGGTTCTTTCAAAATATAGCAGTTGAGTTTATTCCGAAATTGTAGTTGAATGAAATAAATTAACAGCAACCTATTCTTGAAAATTCCAAGAAATAGTAAATAAAGTTCCAGTTGATGTTATCAAAAAAGATCAAATTACCTTACCACCAAATGACAAGATTAGCGATTTAGGTTTTGGTAAGAAAGACAATCCAACAAAGGTTTTTATCAAAGATGATACAATATCAAAATATCTAGCAGAATCACTTCCTAGTATTATTATAACAATTATTTTTGTTATTGTATTTATGGTAGTAATTTCAAAAATGACAGGTTGAACAAAATGACCAATGGCTTTTGTAAAATCTAGAGCAAGACTCTATGATTCCACTACAAAAGACAAAGTTGTGTTCGCTGATATTGCTGGAGCTGAAGAAGAAAAAGATGAATTAAAAGAAGTCGTAGATTTTCTAAAAAATCCGAAAAAATATAAAGAACTCGGAGCAAAAATTCCTAGATGAGTACTTATGGTTGGTCCTCCATGAACAGGTAAAACATTACTTGCTCGTGCGGTTGCTTGAGAAAGTGGAGTTCCGTTTTTTCTAATTTCCTGATCTGAATTTGTAGAAATGTTTGTATGAGTTTGAGCCGCTCGTGTAAGAGATCTTTTTAGAGAGGCAAGGGAAAAAGCTCCTTCTATAATTTTTATAGATGAAATAGATGCAATTGGTAAACAAAGATCACCCTGAATTGGCGGTTGACATGATGAGAGAGAACAAACTTTGAATCAGATTCTTACTGAAATGGATGGTTTTGATAACGAGACAAATGTTATAGTAATGGCAGCTACAAACAGAGCTGATGTCCTTGACAGCGCACTTACTAGACCTTGAAGATTTGACAGAAGAGTTATTATCAATCTTCCGACTCTTGAAGACAGAGTTAAAATTCTTGAAGTACATGCAAGAAATAAGCCATTGGACGAAGATGTAGATTTGAGAAGAATAGCTGGAACCACAGTTTGAGCAAGTTGAGCAGATCTTGCGAATATTCTCAACGAAGCTGCAATTTTAGCTTGAAAAAACAGTTCTACAAAAATCAAACAAGAGCATATTCAAAAATCTATAGAAAAAATCCTTCTTTGAAACACTCGCAAATCTTTAAAAATGACAGAAGACGAGAAGAAATTAACTGCCTATCATGAAGTTGGACATGCACTTGTTGGTAAAATGTTACCGCATATTGATCCTGTAAATAAGATTTCTATAATATCAAGATGAGCTTCACTTTGAGTTACTTGGTTTTTACCAGAAAAAGACAAAGTGCTTGTTTCAAAGGCCAAATTTGTCAATGAAATAGCTGTAAGTTATGGTTGAAGAGTGGCCGAAGAAATTTTCTTTTGAAAAGAAAATGTGACTACTTGAGCTTCTGGAGACATAGAAAAAGCTACAGATCTTGCCAGAGCTATGATTATGAAATATTGATTTGATCCAGATATTTGAGCTGAGAATTTCTTACCAGATATTAATGATACTTTTGAAAAAAATATTAGTCAAAAAACTAAAGAAGAAATTGATGGAAAAGTGAGAATAGTTCTCAAAGATTCATATGCAAAAGCTTTTAAAATTGTATCTGAAAACAAAGAATTATTTGAAAAAATTGCACAATCTTTAATAGAAAAAGAAGAACTCACAAAGGAAGAATTTGAAGCTTTTTTTGGAAGTGAAAAGACTGATAATGATGATGTTTGATGAAATGTAACTTGAAATTTGGCAGTGGCATAAAATAAATAAGTAGTAAGTTATTAAACTAGGGTCTAGTAGGAGTTGTTTTGTAAATTTTCTTAAAATTTTTACTAACATTTTTTTAAAAACTTTCTTAGTAATTCTGTAATTATATCTAAATTCTGATTCTTTCAAGTGATGATAGAAAAATTCTTTCTTTATTTTTCATGATGAAGAAAAAGAAATAGATCTGCTTTTAAATTTCTCAATGTTACATTACCAATTTGAGGCAACATACCCTTTCAGTGATTGAAATTGAAGAATCTGAAGAATAATTATGATTTTGTGATTATGGATTTGGCGTTTATTTGGTTGATTGGCATAATTTTATTCAATATATATTTCAATTAAGAAAAAAAGTTATAGTAAAATTTGCAAATATTTTTAATAAAAAATAATTTAATAATATTATTTTTATGATGAATTATATTCATTATTTATGTCTGTATTTATATTTAGAGCAGTTTTTTTCTTTGAAGTAATGAAGGCATTCATTCTCTACATTTTTCTACTTTCCACTTTTCAACTATTTTCCATCTCCATACTAATCAGCACATTCAACTCCGCAGCATATTCAAATGGTAATTCTTTGAGCACTGGACTTACAAAGCCATTTACAATCATAGATTTTGCTTCTTCTTCGCTAATTCATCTTGATTGTAGGTAGAATAAATCATTTTCATTGATTTTACCAGCACTTGCTTCATGAGCAACAATGGAAGAACTCGTCATAATCCTAAAATCTGGCAAAGTATCACTTCTTGAATCACTATCCAAAATCAACGCATCACATTGGACTTTTGAAACGCTTCAAATAGCTGATTCTTTAATATCCACGA
>JAQUZJ010000054.1 GCA_028691375.1 Candidatus Altimarinota bacterium
TAATTTAATTCATCTTTATTTATTACCCCGTCTCATTTCATTACACTTATTACATCATCAATTTTAGATTTATTATTATCAGAATATGATTCAGTAACTTTTTTTACATCAATTATATCTTGTCTCTTGTCATCAACTGATCTTGTTATATCACTCATATTTATTTTTATTTAAATTTTAATTCTCCATGATTTTAACATATTTAAAAAAATTTTGCAAAAAATCTAAAGCACAAAAAATCCCGACAAAATGTCGGGATTTAAAATCAAAAATTTTTCTATTTATTTTTATCTTTCTCCTCTTCATCTGAGGTGGCTTGTTCAGAACTCTGTTCTGTATTCTTCTCAGTACTTTCTTGTGATTCTGAATTTTCTTGAGTTCATTCTTGCTCAGAAGTATTTTCAGTCTGAGCTTTTGAATAAATCGCTTGTCAGATTTTCATCATAACTTCGTTTAGTTTTTCTGTACTATTTACAATTTCTTCTTTTGTTGCATTTTCTTTAGCAAGAATTTGTTTTAATTCTTCGATTTTAGCTTTTGCATCTTCTCAATCATTGGCATCAAATTTTCATTCGTTGTCTTTGAGAGTTTTTTCAGAATTATAAACAGTGGAATCAGCAAGATTTCTGGCTTCTATAGCTTCTTTTCTGGTTTTGTCTTTTTCACGATTTTCCTCAGCTTCTTTTACTAATTTTTCTACTTCTTTTTCATCCATTCAGGTTGATCATTTTATCATAATTTTTTGTTCTTTTCATGTTCATTTATCTTTTGCAGTAACATGAAGAACTCATGAGGCATCTATATCAAACGTAACTTCAATTTGTGGAACTCATCTTGGAGCTGGAGCAATTCCATCAAGTACAAATCTACCAAGAGACTTATTGTCTTGAGCCATTTCTCTTTCTCATTGTAAAACATGAATTTCTACACTTGGTTGACTATCTTGAGCAGTAGAATAAACTTGGCTTTTTGAAGCTGGAACAGTTGTATTTCTTTCAATCATTTTTGTCATCACTCATCACAAAGTTTCAATTCCAAGTGAAAGTGGTGTAACATCAAGAAGCAAAATATCTTTTACATCTCATTGAATAATTCAAGCTTGAATAGCGGCTCATAAAGCAACGGCTTCATCTGGATTAACTGAATTATTTGGTTTTTTACCGAAAAATTCTTCAACTTTCTTAAGAACTACTGGCACTCTTGTTGTTCCTCAAACCAATATAATTTCGTTAATTTGGGAAGCCTGTAATCCTGCATCCTTAAGAACTTTACGGCAAGGCTCGATAGATCTTTCAACTAAATCGGAGATTAATTCTTCGAATTTTGCCCTTGTAAGTCTGATATTCAAATGTTTTGGTCATTCTGTAGAAACTGTAATATAAGGAAGATTGATATCAGTTTCTGTTGCTGAAGAAAGTTCTTTTTTAGCTTTTTCTGCTTCATCTTTTACTCTCTGAACTGCCATTGGATCATTTTTGAGATCTACTCATTCTTGTTTTTTGAACTCATCGACTACATATTCAAAAATTCTTTGGTCAAGATCATCTCAACCGAGATGAGTGTCTCAATTTGTGGCTAATACTTCAAATGTTCATTCCGAAGAAATCTCTAGAATAGAAACATCAAAAGTCCCTCATCAGAAATCATAAACAGCAATTTTTTCATCTTTTTTCTTATCAAGTCAGTAAGAAAGTGCTGCCGCAGTTGGTTCATTGATTATCCTTTTTACATCAAGACCTGCGATTTTACCTGCATTAATTGTTGCTTGTCTTTGAGAATCATTGAAGTAAGCAGGAACAGTAATAATCGCTTCAGTTACTTTTTGTCCAAGAAATTTTTCAGCATCTTCTTTTAATTTTTCAAGAACTTTTGCACTAATTTCTTCTGGTCTTACATTTTTTCATTCAAATTCTATAAGACATTCTCCGTTTGGTCATTCCACTACTTTAAAAGGAACCATTTTTATCTCATTCGCAACTTCGCTAAATCTACGCCCAATGAATCTTTTAGAAGAAAATATAGTTTGCATAGGATTTACGACAGATTGTCTCTTTGCCGGAGCACCAACAAGAGTTTCTCCATTTTTGCTTGCAACAATAGAAGGAGTTGTACGATTTCATTCTGCATTTGGAATTACTTTTGGTGTTCATCATTCCATAAACGCCACACAAGAATTTGTAGTTCAAAGGTCTATTCAAATAATTTTAGACATAATAATTTTAGTTAAAAATAAAAGTAATTAGTATCGTCATTGCGAGGATTGGTAGCCAAACAATCTTGACCACAAAATTCTTTAAATCAAAATATATTCGCCCTAACGAACAGTTTTTTACAAACACATTTTATTTGTTTTTTTACTCCTGTCAAATTTTTATTAGCACTTTTTTATAAAAGGTGCTAATAAAATAATTTTGCTATATTTAAAAGTCTGCCAATGCTTGGCAGACTTTTAAATATTTAGATATTTTGAAATTCTAACATTTTAATTTAATTGGCTTTTGGGAATTTACCTTCCAGTTTTTGTAAAAATAATTCAAATTCAGAGACATCTTCTCAATGTTCCATTAATTTATTTACTCATTTTCTTATTTTTTCTGTTCTAGATTCTTAAACAGAAAGTCATGTATAAAGTATATAGTCAATATCATTTCTCACTCTAGATTTTAGAGTTGTAATTTTTATTGTTGCTAATCATAGTTCAAAATCATTGACATTCTCTCATAAAATTTTGAGTTCTTCTATGGCTTTTTCAACTTCATCTACAAAAATTGCGACTTCATTTGTATATTTTTTATGATATTCAATTCAAAAGGAAGCTTTTATTTTATAAAGATTTATCTTAAACTGCCTAAATAAATCTAAAAATCAAGAAATATCAAATCAATACTTTCCCAAAACAAATATAACCTCGCTTATATTTAAAACAGTAATTTTTGGAACATTTATATCTAGTTTGGACATTTTTTTATCAAGCCGATCAAATAATTTCTCAAATATATTTATTCTGTCATCTTTCAACCAATAATCTATTTTGTGCTGTTGAATCAGATTTATTATTATATCTCACTCTTTGATTTTAAAAATTTTTGCTATATTGGGATTTTCTTCAAAAAAAAGGGAACTAGATATTTCTTGTGTTCCCTTTTTAATTTTAACTAATGCTAATTTTGGTGGTTCTTGTTCTTGTATAGGACAAGACATTTCTTCAAGCACTAAAGCATTTTCCATATTTTATTATGATTAATAAATAAGATAATTTAAACTTTTATACTGTATATTTATGAACTTTTACAGCAGTATCATATCCATATTTATCAAAAGCTTCTATAATAGCTTCTATATTGGCAAGGTAAAATTTATTCGAATAAGCGTTCATTTCCAACATTTTTTTGTTTAACCAATCAAGTAGCTTTTCAAAAATATTTTTTTCTTCATTCAACCAATATTCCTTGTTTTCTATAAAACGAATTCACTCTGGAATAAAAAGTTCTTTTAATACAGGGTTTTGCTCAAAAAAAAGAGAACTACTAGGTATTTCTTGTGTTCCCCTTTTAATAACCACTAATGATATTTTTGCTCCTGATTCCTGAATGCGATTATTATGCTCTTTAAACAATGAACTATTTCCCATAACTTATTTGGTTAAAAAATAAATCATCCATACTATAATCTCCTAAATTAAAAAATCAAATTAAAAAATAAAAAACTCTAGTGTTAATACTAAAGCCTAAAATAACGACATATTTACCTTTTGTCATTTTTTGGTATTTCTTTATAATGAAATATTTGAATCTGTTAATATACTTCAAAAATAAATTTTCAATCACTCTAAAATTTCTTTTGATGTCAAATATATCTTATTATTTTCCTCGGTATCTCAAGAAAATGTGTTTTGTTCTATGTAATTTTTAAGATTATCTACCAAGTTATAATACTCTTGAAAAGAGCTTCTATTTTTTTCTACTAGATCTCTTCTAGATTCAAAAGCTCCTTGAAACCCATTTCAAAAAAAACCATAAACATTAGAAAGAAAAAAATCGGTAATTTTATTTACTTTGCTTAAAATATTTGATTGATATTCTGATAAAGTATTTTTTTCTTTTTTTATTTCAAATTCTACACACGTGGCAATATTAAAAATAATTGCCGTATTTTTACCAAAACAATGATATCAAATTTTTTTGAGCATATCTATCCATTCTTCCTCTTCCAAATCAAAAAAGCAAGAAATACCTTCGCTTCACAAAATATTATTTATTTGCACTTGAACTCAGTTTTCTACTTCTGATAAAGCATTTTCTCAACATATTTTTATTTTTAAAATAGGTTGTCATTCTCCTATTTTCTCTTGCATAAAATTAAATTTAGGAATTATTCTACAAAGAATATATTATAGAATTTTTTATTAGTGTCAACTTTTGATTAGCACATTTTTATATTTTGTGCTAAGACAATTATCCAAAAAAATAAGGATTTTTATAAGTCCTTATTTTTTAACGTATCCTTTTAATCAAACTGCTCTTTTTTCAAGATTTGAATCTTATCTGGATCAAAAATAACATAACTATCATGATCTCAAATGTTAAAATTTTCACTATTTATAGAATAAGATTCTCATCATTCAATTCATATTACTCAATCATAATTTAAAGTTTCTAGATATTTCTTAAAAATATAAGGACCTTTTTCAATGGGTCTTCTCCAATTATATTTTCAATTTTTAAACTCATCAAGTGCAGAAATTACTCTTAGATGGTCTGGTACAAGATTCCATGATAAATTTTGAAATTTTCATTCTGGATCAATATCAATTTCTTTTTTTATAATCTTATATACGTATTGTCTATATCATTTATAAAAATCTTTTTAAAATGAAGTAGTGCTACCTCTTAAATCTAACATCTTCAAATTGTCCACAATTACTTCATAACAAAAAAATCAATCCATATTATCAAAATAATCTCATTTTCTTGCATATGAGTATTGTTTTGCAATCTCTCTGTTAGATGTGAAATATATACCTTCTCATAAGGTAGCACCACCTACAACTGATATTCTAAATTTATTTATGCTTGGACTAGTACTTCAATGATAAAGTTTTGTATTTTTAAGCAAAACACCCTCTCAATTATTTATAGGAGTTTCTTGAGATTCTCATAATGTTCTGATAACCAATTTTTTGACTTGATCAACACCAACTCATAAATTTTTAGGAGTTTTTACATTCTCACTATTTATATTATCGCTTTTTAAAATACTCATAAAATAATAAAATCATTAATCAAATGTCCCTAACACATTTTTTATAAGAATTCTTCTATCTTCAGGAAATTTGATATTTTCTAGATAAGCAACAATTCTTTCAAAAATATTATAACATCAATCTTTTTTAAACAAAAAAGCGTTTCATTCAAACATCATTGGATTGAAAGGTTTTATAATTCCTGTAAAAGTATTTTGCTCTGGCATAATTGGAACAATTCCATTTTTCATATATTTCATGATATCCACTTCGTCTCAGATTTCATCAGAAACAAAAAAATCAAATCCAGGAAGCATATTGGAATTTAGTTTTTCTACAAACGAAATATTTTGGATGTCTTCATTTGGTCACTTAAAAAAAGCGATTGCTCAAAGTCCAATTTCTGATAATCATTTCACAATAAAATCTCTTTTTTCTTTGTTTTCAATAGCAATTATCCCGATAATAGTCACTCATTTTTGGATATTAAAATGTTCTTTTACATTTTCTTTGACTACCTTTTTGGTTTCTGTAGTATTTATCTTCAAATTCATTTTAAATAATTAAGAGACTAAAAGTTTTTTATTTGCTTTACAAACTTTACAAACTTTATAAACTATTCACATAAATTAATACTAACATATTGATAAATATTTTACCACAAATTAGCCTTGACCAACTTATATTTTATTAAAATATCATAATGTCCTCAAATAACTTTTGGCAAGAACAAGCTAAAAAATGAACAATTATAGCTTTGGCTCCAATGGATGGTTATACTGATAGTGCTTACAGACAAATTGTAAAAACAATTAATCCAAACGTAATTTGTTTTACAGAATTTTTTAGTGCGGATGGTATTGTGCATTCCAAAACCCTAGCCAAAGAAGTACTTCCACATGCTACAATAGAAAAGCCTCTAATTGTACAAATCTTCGGGAAAGATCCAGAAATGTTTAAAAAAGCGGCAATCATAATAGAACAATTTGGGGTTGCCGGAATCGACATCAACATGTGATGTCCCGCAAAAAAAGTCGTAAAAAGCTGACACGGATCAAGTCTTATGATCAACACAGAAACCGCTTTCAAAATAATCGAAGAAATGGCAAAAAGTGTAAAAATCCCAATTTCAGTCAAAACTCGCCTCGGACGGGAAAACTGGGAAAATCTTGTTGAATTTTCTCTTTGACTACAAAACGCCTGAGCAAAATTAATCACTGTTCACGGAAGAACCTACAAACAATGATTTAGCGGAAATGCAGACTGGACTTGAATTTATGAACTCAGAAAACAATTAAAAATCCCAGTTATCTGAAACTGAGATGTCACAGATTATGATGATTGAATGAAAAAGCTACAAAATCTTGATTGATTTATGATCTGAAGATCAAGTTTTGGTAATCCTTGGAGTTTCTTCCCCTGAGTTTATAAACCAACTTTGGATGAAATCCTCACAGTAATGCGCCAACATACCCAGTTTTCACTAAAAACAAAATGAGACAAAAAATGAATCCTCGATATGAGAAAACATTTTGTGCAGTATTTACACTCTTTCCCAGGAGTAAAAGAATTTAGAAAAAGATTGGTGCTGGTAAATAGTTTGGAGGAATTGGATGAAATAATTGGGAAGATAGGGAAGTTGGTAGATTTTAGAGCTTAGATCTTAGTAAAAAACAAGCGTCACTCTCGAGTGGGGTACGATTGTTCGTCATTGCGAGGAGGTACGACGTGGCAATCTACTGTAGCTACAAAAGCGGATTTGGATTGCCACGAGTTTTTTATTCAAAAAACTCTCGCAATGACGAACATCTTATTTTATTTTTTACTCTTCCAATCATTCCCTTTTAGAAAAATGGGGTCTTAGGAGGGATAAATGATAATGATTAGGTACAGATAAGCAGAGACTAACCAGTTGAAGGTTTATCCCCACTAAAACTTTTGGTACTTTTGGTTACAAAAGTACAGGGAGGAAGAATACAGGATTATGTATTACATTTTAGCTTCAAGATAACAAAAGCTTCAATGTGCGGTAGATTCCAGACTAAATCTGGAATGACGATTTAATGGAATTAATTAAAAAATCCTTTGGAAAATTTTCCAAAGGATTTTTTAATTTTCTAAACTATTTCACACTAACATAAACTTTAGTATAAACTCTTCTATCAAATCTTGTTTTTTTCTTTTCTTCAAATGTAACAGTTCATTCTTTTAGAGCAAACAAAGTAAAATCTGTACCCTGAGAAACATTTTCTCCTGGCCAATATTTGTTACCTTTTTGTCTAATAATAATTCCTCAAGCTTTTACAGCTTGTTCTCCAAAAACTTTCACTCCAAGTCTTTTGGCATTGGAATCACGTCCATTATTAGTACTTCATTGCGCTTTCTTATGAGCCATACTTACTTAATTAATTTTAAATTAAAATTATTATTTCCCGCGAAAAAGCGGATTGGATCCTGAAATAAATTCAAGATGACGATTCTTTGTCAACAATGAACAAAACTATCTGTTTGCAAATCTAGCAAAAGCTCTGTTAGCTTCAGCCATTTT
>JAQUZJ010000055.1 GCA_028691375.1 Candidatus Altimarinota bacterium
ATCCCTATTTAATATTGTAAATTTCCTCTATTTCTTTTTTTATTCTATCTCATCAGTTATTAAAATCATTTTTAATTTGAGCTCCGTGTTCTTCTAAAAACATCTTTATTTTTGCAATATTTTCTGGATTTTTCCATTCACAAATATCTATTCATAAATTTTTTAAAATTTGTTTTAGATATTGATTTAACATAAATTGTTCCTTAATTAAAGAATTAATTTCCTCAACTGTTTCAACTGGATTAGATACATAAAACATTGAAAATTCTTTTCTTGCAGTTTCATCTCATTCTGTTGATACTGCTAAGTTTCACAAATTAAAAAACGAAAATATAAAGTTTGGATAAGAACATGTGATTGTTTTTATTTTTCTAGTTTCTATACTTTGGCTTTCCATAAGCATTCAACTTTGATTATAAAAAAGCACTCTTTTGGGAGTTATAATATTAAAATCCATTTGCATATCTATAAATCTTTTTTTCATTCCTGAAGCTAAAAATATTTGTATTATAAATAATGCTATATTTGCCAAAGCCCAAAATCATTCTTTAAGAACTTTTCAAGTTATAATAAAATTACTTATTATATAAATAGTTATCAAAAAAAGTAAAACATAGTTAAAAATTGTTTGATTAAAAAATCTTTCAAATGCTATGTCTCATTTTGTTAATTTTTCTTCTAAATCTTTTATTTTTAAGATTATATTTTTTTCTCAATAGATTTTTCTGAATCTCATAAGATATGACAAAACTGAATAAATCCAAAAAAGTATATTAAAAACGAGTATTCAGATTATTACATAAGTCGCAGTATTATTACCAAAATTCTTATAAACCAAATAACAGTTCATAAGCATCATAATAAATATGACAACAAGTATCCGAGATATTACAAGTCAGAATATCCAAGATCTTTTTATTATCATAAGATAGGGGATTCAGTTTTCTTCTAATTCTTTTACAACATTTGTGTCTCAATATATATTGAATGATTTAAACAATTTTTCATATATTTTAGCAAAATTTATAATCATAGAAATTAGTTTAGGGAGTAAAATGGGAAGTATAAAGGTAAAAATGGTCGTCACTTGTGAGACATAATAGCGACATAATGATGATTACTTAATTTTTAGTTCTTTTTCTATTTTTTTTAAAGTTTCTTTATAGTTTGGTACAAAATCTGGATTTTTCTTATAGTGATTATATTTAAGTAATTTATTTAGCAAGTTATTATTTAAGCTTTCTTCAGTAAATACAAGATTTCACCTTTTTTCAAATTCTAGAGCATTATAAAACTGGTGATCATTTGCAGAACCCTTTAGTGGAATTATAAACGTAAGAATTCAAAAATTTTCAAGTTCAAAAAGTGTAGTTGCTCAAGCTCTTGAAATTGCTATATCAGTTTTGGCATAAATTTCAGCAAACTGCTCTTGGCTTACAAATTCATAAGCTTTCACAAAGTCATATTTTTCAAATTTTTCTTTGTAAGAAGTATTCAAAGTCCCAAGAATTACAGTAATATCAAAACCAGACAATTCATTTATATTATTCAAAACGAAATCAAAAATACGACTAGATCATTGGCTTCATCATGTTACAAGAAGCTGAGTTTTATCGAATTTTTCATGGATTCCCAATCAAGTTGAGAATGACGAAATAGGACGATAAAACAATAAGGGATTCAAAATTTGTCAGATTACTTCTGTTTTTTCTTTTAGAAAATATTTTGAAGCTTTGTTAAAAGTAAGGAAAACTTTGCTTGCGAATTTTCCAATCATTCTTGAAGACAATCATGGAATTGAATCAGACTCGTGAATTATAATTTTTTTTCACAGTAGTTTTCAGGCTAGGGAAGTGGCTAGAGATACATAACCTCACTTTAGAAAAATTGTTTCAACTTTCTCTTTTTTTAATATTCATAAAACATCAAAAAATCCCAATATATTCAAAAAAGGTTCATAAAAATTTTTAAAAGAAAAATATCTTCTAAGTTTTCAGGATTTCACGTAATAAAATTTTATATTATTTTCTTTGGCTATTTTTTCTTCTAGAGAATTTTTTTCTCAAATCCAAATAAACTCAAAATCATTATCTTTTGAAAGATAGTTATAAAGAGCCAAAAGTGGAAATACATGTCATCAAGTTCATCATCAAACTAGAGCTATTTTCATAAAAGTTAGAAAGTTATTAAGGTGCAAGGAATAATAATTAATAAATATTAGAATCTAGATTTTAGAAAAACATAATAACGTCATTGCGAGGAGCGATAGCGACGTGGCAATCTACTGTATATGCAAAGGCAGACTATGGATTGCCACAGTAAAAATTTTATTCAGAAATTTTTACTTCGCAATGACGTATTTTTGTTTTTGTTTCCTAGCTTCTAAATTATTGCTCCGTCAAATCTATAGTTGATTTTCTTGCTTTTGCTTTTCTTAAAGTTTCTTCATATTCTTTATCACGATATATTTGTCAGTTATCTTCTTCGTGTTTTTTTAGTAAATAATCTTCCACAACATGTTTCATTGTATCAATCAATAAATCCGGAACATCTTTTGAAACATCTATTTTATTGGATTGAATCATAGCTGTTACTTCTTTTATATAATTTACAACTTCTTGTGGATCATAAGCTCATTCTAATATAAATTCGGCTCATTCTCATTCAAGATAGATTATTATATTTCATCTTTTCATCATAGAATCCCAAAAAGAGTCTTCTTTTACTTCAATTCAGCTAATATCTTCGTATGAAGTATAAACTACCTCAGACATAAAATATTTCCAATTTACATCAATAATTCATCTATTCGTTATAATCCAAACGTCATTATACCAATCAAATATGCTGTATATTAAGAAGAAATATAATAAAAATAAATAAGCTTCAAAATACATAAAAGGAATTTTATCAGCAAAACCTAGTGAATTATTAGTATAAAAAAAAGCTGGTATAATGGCTCAAAAGAAGATAAAAATTAAGAGTTTATCTAAAATGTATGTTATATGCCTATGACATATAAAAAGCATTTCTTCTCATTCTGACAAGTATTTAGAAAAAAAATCTTTATCAAAAGTATTCATTATAAAAATTAAGGTTAAATTATTTTTATGCTTTTTAGGACAGGTTTAAAACCTGTCCATACGTCTAATTTTAATACACAGGTATTTTTATTTCCCGATTTCAATTTGGTAGGGAATCTTTGACAATCCAAGGATTTAATTCTTTTATGGAAGCGTAAATGTATCATTTTTGTGTTGACCAATCTTTGAGATTGTCGATTTTTCAGACTTTTTCAATTTTATATTTTGGTTCCTGATATTTTTCTCAAAGATTATAGTTTTCTATAAGCTTATATCTATTTTCCATAACATATTTAATAGCAAGAATTCTCCAAATATATTTATCTGTTTCTTCATTTAGATAAAGGTCATAAAGGCGACTTACGTGTTGATCATCCAATGCTCTTTTGATTCAATTTCATCATCTATTGTATGCAGCAGCTACCAAAGTCCGATTTTTAAAATCTGCATAAAGACTTTTTATATGTAAAATAGCGGCATCTGTCGATTTTTCAAAATTATATCTTTCATCTACATATTCATTTACTATGAGTCAATAACTTTTTGCAGTTTCAGGCATAAATTGCCAAATTCATCAGGCTCAGACGCTACTAACCGAATCATTTTTTAAAGCACTTTCGGCAACCGCAAGGTATTTAAAATCATCAGGAATTCAATTTTCTTTTAATTTTTTCTCAATATATGGGAAATAAATTCATTCTCTTTTGTGATAAAGCATAAATTGATAAGTATTAAAAACTGTGATTATCAATTCTCTTTCAAATTTTTGCTTATTGTGTTCATAATTTCAATCCAGAGGAACTTTTTCTCAGGCAAAATAGATTTTGTTATAATCAATAACTTTCGAAAAATCTATACTTTTGTTTCAAGAAGTATTTATAAAAAAAATAATACTCAAAACTAGTAAAAATACAGAAAAAATCAAAGGCTGATTAAAATTTTGTTTTGCAAAATTCATAATATTCAAATTAACTAACAGGGATTAGTATAAGAAAAAATAGAAAAAAACAAAAAATAGTTTGAATTTAATAAATTAAAAATTATGAATAAATTACAGAGAACAAGTATTTGATTTTTTAAAATGTAAGGAAAGAATATTTTCGTTCCCAAAAATCAATAAAATAATTTTAAAAAATCCTCACCTGAAATTCAAGTGAGGATTTGGATTACGCTCTAAGTCATAGTTTTGCAACTAATGCAGTATATCTTTCAGGATATTTCCTTTTAAGATAATTTAGAAGTTTTCTTCTTTTTGCTACAAGAAGCATAATTCATCTTCTTGAATGATTATCTTTCTTATGAATATTTAAATGTTGTTTCAAATCCTCAATTCTTTGAGTAATAATAGCAACTTGAACTTCTGGTGAACCTGTGTCCTTTGCATGAGTACCATGCTCAATCATCAACTGTTTTTTAAATTGTCTTTCCATAACGTATTTTGTAGTTAATTAATAAAATTGTACTTGAATCCAGAAAATACACCAGAAACAAGCTAGGGGATTCTAATAAAAAAAACTTAAAAGGCAAATTATTTGTAAAAATTGGGTTGATAGTTTTGTTCAAACCAACCTAATCAGTTTTTATAATCAGGTTTTTTAGCTTAGGAATAGGTTTTTTAAAAACATATTTATTCAATAATAATTTACCTTAAAAACCTGTATCAATAAGTCATAACTACATTTGTAAACTGGTAAATTATCGTAAGTTGTCACATTTTAGTAAATTATTTTATAAAAAATTCTCCTGATTTGAAAAATCAGGAGAAAAGAGAATACAGAGTCGAATTATTAGTTCTTGATACAACGAACAGAGAATCCGTAAGCACGATAATTAATATTCGTAGGCCGCATACTACCACCATTAAAGTTCAGATATAAGGCATAGGAAGAGGTAGGAGTAGACGACCAGTAGACAGCATTCGAGTTCTGACCGTAGTAGGCGCCATCGTTCCGACCGCGGAACCCTGCAAAAGGAATTTTAAGTTTAGATGATATTAAACCATTGTTTGCCATTCAGTTTGTACAAGTGGTAGATGTAATAGTATTACATGCTAGTTGCCATTCATAAGCAGTTGGTACATGCCGACCAGATGGACAGGGTCATTGCATAAGAGCTTTATTAGCTGTGGATAATACACTATATATTCAGCCTGTGGCTGTAGTACTAGATCATCACCATTTATTGTCATTTTGAGATTCCCATCAATAGTTATATGGTGAGGATGTATTTCAATTTGTCCATCCTGTACCGCTTCTTCACCATTGATAGTAATCTCATAATCATGTTAGAGAATTACAATTGGTAGCACTTCAACCACAGTTGGTTGGTTGTGTTATTCAATCCCGTACAGCTGTTGTTCATAGATTCATACAAGACCATGTTTGTCAGTTCGATAAAGTTATTTCTGAGATTCAAGTTGTGCAAGATGTTATTATACAACTGGTTCAGTTCCAAGTATAATTTGTATTACAAGTTCAACTTGTGCAAGCTCACCGAGAACTTCAATTCCAGGATTGAGAACATGTTCAGTTTGATATTGCCATAGATTGAGTATTTGCTAGACAACTTCATGATTCTAGATGATATCAGCTATTACAAGACCGACTACAATTTGCTCAGGCTGGCCGAGAAGATCAATTCCAAGTAACAGTTACATTTGCAACTGTATAAGTAGAATTAGTAACTCATCAAGCTTGAGTACATGATACTTGTTTAGTATTTGACATACAACTCGATGATTCAGAATGATAACCTGAATTACAACTCCAACTTGTACAAGCTCACCGAGAACTTCAATTCCAGGATTGAGAACATGTTCAGTTTGATATTGCTATAGATTGAGTATTGGATTTACAACTAACTCAACTATCTTCTGTATGATATAAGCTGATACAAACATATCTACAACTTGTAGTATCAGCAGTTGTGTTGTAGACAGTAGTTATTCAAGCTGGTACCCATACTGATCAGTCCCGGGCTTGGGTATAACTGCTTACAGTATTCCAAGAAGTGTTTGAAGGTTTTGCTCCACAGGTGTATGTTTGGGTATTTGCAATACAACTAGTTCAGTTCCAAGTATAATTTGTATTACAAGTTCAACTTGTGCAAGCTCACCGAGAACTTCAATTCCAGGATTGAGAACATGTTCAGTTTGATATTGCCATAGATTGAGTATTTGATGTACACACTTCTGATTCTAGATGATATCAAGAATTACAGGTATATCAACAAGTTCAGGCTCAGTATGTCCGATTGGTAGTTGGAGCCCATATAGTTCAATTCCAAGTCTGATTATATGTTGTTACAGTACTAGCAGAAGCATTAGCAATAATACTTCATCAACAAGTAGCGGTTTGGGTAGAACCATTACAAGAAGTTGTTCAACTGTTCCAAGTATAATTGGTATCACATTTGTATTTACAAACTCAAGATGTTTCATTATATTCCCAGGTAGATGAAATACTTTGGGTACCATTAAGAACCGTATTTGCTGGTAATGTTCATTGACACAAATCCTGTACACAAGTTCAGCTAGATTCTACATAGTTTATGTTACATGTTATATTTGTAGTTTCAGCAGAGTAAGATAATGCTCAGTTTGTACAAGTAGCAATGATGGATACAATAGTAATTCAATTAGCAATGCTTCATGTTTGAGTAGCTGTATAAAATTGATTGCTAGATAAACTTGGTATAGTATATCAAGAATAGGAAGTTGTTATGCAAGATAATCAAGTAGTGGATCATGATGGATTTGTTGTTGTTCTTATGAAATTGATAATACTTGTTCATGTTCATGTAGACTGCCAAGATCAACCATTACCTACTACAGCTTTATATGTTGTTCAGCTACTAGTTCAAGAAAGATTTACTACTGTATTTCAAGTTCAAGAATGTCATACTAATGGACTATTTGTGTTGTCTAGTAATATTCATACATAGTCTCATTTGGTGTATGGATATCTATTTGAATAATCTAGAGCATATACACTTTGTATTAGGTTAGAGTCTAGGGTGTGTTGAGTAGCACCTGCTATTTCTTCAAGAAATCAGAGTATTTGTCATTTCTTTCTGTTGTTGCTTATGGAATATATATAGTATGTATTATCTAGAGGATCTTTTGATTTGGGATTTGCTCATATTATACTTAGAAGGTTTTCCTTTAGATATCATTGGTAAGTTATTATTCAAGTGGAGTCTCATATTTCTACATGGTCTTCTGGCATTGGTAGATTACCATTTTGAATTCAGTATATGGTAAGTGATTTGTATATATTTGTTATATCACTCATTCTATTACTATCACGAGCACTCTTTGAATAATTACCAATGGATATGAAAGCTATTGTAGATAGTATAGCGAGAATGGTTATTACTACTATTAGTTCTATGAGGGCGAATCAAGAGGATAGTTTGGGGTTGGAAGATTTTGCATTTTGGTTGAACATAGAAATGAAAGTAAAAGAGTAAATAAAAAAACCAAAAAGAAAAATCTTTTTGGTTTTGAAAATTAGGTTAAGTATATATTGCCTATTCTATTGTTGCTTGTTGCTTGTTGCTTGTTGCTTGTTGCTTGTTGCTTGTTGCTTGTTGCTTGTTGCTTGTTGCTTGTTGCTTGTTGCTTGTTGCTTGTTGCTATTAATTTTT
>JAQUZJ010000056.1 GCA_028691375.1 Candidatus Altimarinota bacterium
ATTGTTGAATTCATTGTAACTCAATGTTGTCTTATTTCATTCTCAATCAGTCTTTGTAACTATATTTCCATAATCATCATAATCGTAAGTTTCAACCAAATTACTTGAAAACAATCATTTTCATACTTTTAGGGTTTTTGTAAGTAATCATTTTGTATATTCAAATCTAGTCACATTTCATTCTGCATCAGTTGTCTCAGTCAATTGTCCGTTATTATCAAAAGTATTTTGGATAAGAATATCTGTTTTCGTGCTTTCACTATTTCAATCCAATCTTACTCAAGTTGTCTTGATTTCCTTGCTATTTCAATTTCCATCAAGTACAAAACTTACTTTTATTCAATCTGGTTTTGTTAATTGCAATAGCTTGTTAAACGTAGCATCATAAACAGACTTTGTAACCAAATCAACACTATTATCATCAGCATTATTGATATTTGTCTTTTGTCTTTGCTCAATTACATTTCCTTTTGCATCGCTTTAGTTATCCTGAGGATTTTCCTTATATAAATGTAAATAAGCATTAATCAAAATTATAATTTGACCATGTTCATTTTTCTCATATTCACACTGTTGTAAAATATATTCATTTCTCATAATCATTTTCTCATGTATCTTCCAAGATTTTTTCTGGAATAGAAGGTCTCCATAATGATAATTCGATATCATTATATATATAACTGTATCATACCTCAGGATTCTTGGAATTAATAATGTGTTCTTTTTTAAATATTTCAACTAATGTACTTGATTTAGTTTTAAATATTTCTATTTTATTAAAGATAATTTTATTTGGATAATGATGAAAAATTTCTACATAGGATAATTTTCAAATATTTATAGAAAAAGATAATTGTAAGAAATTATTGCTATAATAAAAAGTATCATATTTATCATATTCATTTTCTTCTATACTTTCGGGATTTCATAAGATTTTAATTATATCTTTTTTATCCATTCAAAAAGATATAATTTTTGAATTTAAAATTCATTTAATTTCAATTCATTCTAATGGCTTTATAATTATTTCATTCATAGTTTTACCATATTACTTATTAAAATACTTCATTAAATCATTATAATTATCATTTGTATATTTTAGCATCTGATTAATTCATTTATCATATTTGCTACCAAATAAGTTTTTTATATTATCTATATCCATTTGCATTGCTTCTAATAATTTTCATTGATTTAGTAATCCTTCTTGTTTGCTTCTGAAGCTACTTGCACCTGGCTTATTTCTGTATGATGCTGTTTTTGAATGATCTATTTCTGACATAATGAAACTCGGTCATTTTCCTCTAGGAATAGGACTTTTAGAATCTGCAGGTGTATGATGAACCTCTCATCATTTATTAGCTTTTCTTACCATGTCATAAGATCATCACAATATTTCCTCTCCTTTTTTTACTACTTGCTTACCAGCCGAATCCCTCACCCACTTAACAAACTTCCCTCCAGTATATCCAAAAGCACTTCATACTATAGAAGCAATAGCATTTCTTCAAAATGATCTTTCTATACTTTCTCATTTTGGACACTTGTTTATATAAGCATCTTTAAACTGATCTCAGATTGTTCATAATATTCATTCTCATACCGCTGACAATCACAAGGTTTTTATTACAATATTACCACCTTTTATAAATTTTGATGCCTTACCTGCAACTTCCAATATTCAAACTCAAGTTGCTCACAATGCTGCATCTACAGCAACTTCTCAAGATGTAACATATTTTCCAACTCAATCCCATCATCAATCCATATAAGCTAGAGTTCCTCATATTGCAACACTTATTCATGCTCAAAGTAAAGCAAATTGTCCACTCGGATCCGTCGCATTAATCGAATTATTCCCCACATAACTATACAAATTCACTCGATCCGCCATTCCTACTGGATCTCTACTAATAAATCTCCCACTCTCACTGTCATAATACCTCGCTCTATAAAAGTAGAGTCCAGTCTCCGAATCATATTCTCTACCAGTATAAAGTCTACTATTTCCTAATAATTTATTCCCACTAATCTTTTCGTATTCATCTATACCTATCCATCAGCTAAGACTTTGTCATCAATTATCTTTATGATAATAGTAAGTTTTGTATCACTTTAACTAAGTTAAATTAAATTCTGAATAATATCATTTTACTCAAATTCATACCGTTGAAAAATATAATCATTTTTCAGAATCACTATCATTTTTATTTGAATCATCAGGTATAAATTCTCTCCGAAATGATAATTCTAATTCATTAAATATAAAAGAATATCATTTTTTGTAACCATTATCTATATATTTATATCAAAGAGATTCTATGTTATTTATTAATTTGTCCGCTTTTGTTTTAAAAACAATTGAATTATATAAATATATATTATTATTGTTTTCATGTGAAAATTCTATATATTCTATATTGTTATTCATATCTCAAAAAAGAGCTAAATCTGGCTTATTATAATAATATGTATTATCCTTGATAAAATTAGGTTTTCACAGTTTATCTTCTACAGATTTTATACTATCTCATAAATATATTGTATATTTTTTAATAATATTTTTTATTTCTATTCAGTTTAGAGGATTTAATATTATCATATTATTTAAAATAATTAATTAATTTACTATAATTTTCATTTGTATATTTTAATGCTTGATTTATTCATAAATCAGCTTTATCTCAGATAATACTACGAAGATCATCTGCTCAAAGTTGTAATGCTCACATCATATCTCATTCTTTAACTAGATTTAATTGTTGTTTTCTAAATTCTTGAGCCTTTCTAGAATTTCAATAACTAGCAGTTAATTTATGTTGTTCTTTTGTAAGATATACAGCAGGTCATTTATTTGTTGGTATTGGACTTATTGCATCTGAAATTAGATGATGTGAATTTCCTCATCTTCATTTAAATATTTTTGTAAGCATTCAATGAGCTCATCACAATATTATCTCTCCTTTCTTTGCAATTTGTCCACCTACCTTTGATTTACCTATTGCTTTTCAAGCTGTTCACAATAATCTACCTACTCAATATCAAACAGTACTTCCAAATGCATTTGATGCAATACTTGCTGATAGATTTCCAGATAGCAATGCAGATTTTGGACAACCAGATTTGAATATGCCTCAGACTGTTCATATAGCAGTTTCTCATATTCAAGTTAGAGCTAATCATAATTTTGTAATTTTTCAATTTTTGAACAGCTTTGCTGTATTTGAAATCTTTGAAACCAATCATGTTCATACAGCTCAAGCAAGGAAATCAACTCATGCATCCTTCAAAGAATAATCATATTCTTCTCATGTCATTACTGAATTCATCCGCTCAATTCACATTCACATTCCTACACTTGCAAGTCATCATATCAAGTTAGCTATCCATTTCCCTTCAGGATCCACATTCATCACCGGACTATTCCCAACATAACTATAAAGATTTACCTGATCCGCCATTCCTACCGGATCCCTACTAATAAATCTCCCACTCTCACTGTCATAATACCTCGCTCTATAAAAGTAGAGTCCAGTCTCCGAATCATATTCTCTACCAGTATAAAGTCTACTATTTCCTAATAACTTATTTCCACTAATCTTTTCGTATTCATCTATTGCTATCCATCAACTAAGACTTTGTCATCAAGAATTTACTGTAGCATATACATAAGTCTTCCCAAACACATCATACCTATATTTCTCAACTATATTACCAGATTCATCTGTAATTGCAACTGTACTTCACAAATTATCTTTTTGATAATAGTAAGTCCTGGATCCTTCGCCATCATTCATAACAACAGCCACAACATCATCTATTCAACCATTTCAGTAAATGTATTCTTTACTAGCAGTCTTTACAGTATTTCAACTACTATCCAAACTTGTTTCAGTTTCTTCTACAGTCTGTTGTCCACTATATACAAAGCTAGTCTTGATAGTTCACTTGTTTCTAAGAGTAAGTATAATACTTTTTGTAAGAGTAAGACTACCACTTGAAGCCAGAGATTCTGGATTCTTCATTTCGTTCAGAACGACATTACCATTTGAGTCTAGTCATTCATAATCAAATACTTCTTTGCTTATTCTTCTACCAAGTAAGTCATAGGAATAAGTGGAGAGTTTGTGTTCTGGGATTGTTATGAAAAAATCCTCAGGATAATTGGAAATTATCCTGAGGATTAGCTTAATAGTTATCTATAATGTCATTTAATTCTTTAATAATTTTTTCATATTCTTCTGGATTTTCTTGTTTCCATTTGTTGTATTTGGCTATTTTACTTAGACATTCTTTTGTTCTGTCATTCTCAATATTTGTTTGATCTTGATTCCAATTATCATATAAAAATCCACTCATAACATCATTATTTATATTATTTTTATATATTTTTTTAGATATATAAGGTTCATACTTTCTTAAAAATCATGCAATATTAATAAATACCACAAAACTATGAGAGTTTTTTAATATTTCTAATATTATTTCAATAAAATTGGGCAAAGTTTCTATTTTATATAATATGCTGAGTCATTTTTTAATATAATTATTTCTAACTTTATTATTACTATAACTACATTTTTCTGCTTTCTCCATTAATTGAATAAAATCCTTTATTGTTTTTTCCATTTTTGGTTAATTTTAAATGTTAAAAATGAATAACTATTTTAAATATTTTCCTCATCAAAAATTTTTTTATTGTTTAAATTATCCTTCTCCCAATTTTTTAAAATAAGTCATACTATTGGTTCTTTATCTCATATTTTAATATACAATTCCTTGGATAATTCTTTATTATCAAATCTTATTAGTCAGGCTATTCATAACAAAACATTATTAGATTTAGAAAGTTTTAATATTTTAAAAACATTTTCATAATTAATAGGGTTTCAAGTGATTTGTTTTAATAAATCAAATCACTTTTTTAATAAGATATTTCTCTTTTTATAATTTTCATAAGAGATAGTATCAACTTTTTCCATGATTGATATATAATCTAATATTAGTTTTTCATTTAGCATTTTAATTTTATTAAAAAATATTATTTTAAATATTTACCTCATCAAAAAAGTTTTATTATTCTAATTCATTCTTGATATTGTTCGTCAAAACTTAGGGTTTTAACATAATCTCTAACTTTTTGTAGTTTTCATCATATCACTTGATTGCTACTATAATACCCACTAATCTGTCTATGTAAATCTCAGGCTACCTTATGAGGTATTTCTACCACATTTTTTGTATTATGAATAATTTCTTCTCAAAATTTGATTACATTTTCTTTATTTTTTTCTACAATGTGATGAATAGCATTTCAATCTGTAGCTTTTCATATATATCTTTTGAGTGCATCAAAACTTTTAAATCACACTCATCAATCAATATATTTTGAAAATCATTTAATTACTTTTCAACCTTTGTTCCAAGGCGCTATAAAAGCAATTGTCATAAACTTTTCTCATCAGGACATCTTGTCTCAGTTTCACAAGAGATTAAAAATTGGTGCTATAGTAAAATCAGAGACATATGCTGATACTTTATTAAAAAAATCATCACTTTCTTTTTCTGTTTGGACATGTTGATAATAATCTGCCCAACCATCTTTTGCATTAGAATAAAAATCTTTAAGAGAATCATATAGATTACCTAACATTTTCTTAACTGTTCATTTTGGATCCGTCGCATTAATCGAATTATTCCCCACATAACTATACAAATTCACTTGATCCGCCATTCCTACTGGATCCCTCGATATAAATCTTCCACTCTCACTATCATAATACCTCGCTCTATAGAAATACAATCAAGTCTCCGAATCATATTCTCTTCCAGTATATAGTCTACTATTTCCTAATAACTTATTTCCACTAATCTTTTCGTATTCATCTATACCTATCCATCAACTAAGACTTTGTCATCAAGAATTTACTGTAGCATATACATAACTCTTCCCAAACACATCATACCTATATTTCTCAACTATATTACCAGATTCATCTGTAATTGCAACTGTACTTCACAAATTATCTTTGTGATAATAGTAAGTCCTGGATCCTTCGCCATCATTCATAACAACAGCCACAACATCATCTATTCAACCATTTCAGTAGATATATTCTTTACTAGCTGTCTTTACAGTATTTCAACTACTATCCAAACTTGTTTCAGTTTCTTCTACAGTCTGTTGTCCACTATATACAAACTTTGTAACAGTACTTCCACTTTCAAAGGTAGTACTTCAATCACTTTCTACTTTATAATTTAAACTTTCTACTGTTTTTCCTATTCTTCTACCAAGTAAGTCATAGGAATAAGTGGATAATTTGTGTTCTGGGATTGTGACAATAATACTTCAAGTATTTTCTGGAGTTCATCATTCCTGGATTCCAGATCAAGTCTGGGATGACGAACCAGGTGAATCAGTTCAGCTTCAAGTTTCAGTTCAACTTTCAGTTTCAGATCAGGTACCAGTCTCTCATGTTCCTGTCTCAATACTTCAAGTATTTGTCTCTCAAGCTCAGCTTTCGGTTTCAGTTCAAGAACTAGTCTCAGTTCAAGTGCCGGTTTCTACAGTTGCTCAAGATCCTGTTTCAGCTTCTAGCAATGGTGGATTTGGTTCTGTAATGGTTCAGCTTTCTTGAGTTGCTCAACTCTCAGTTTCTCAAGAACTAGTTTCTCCACTTCAAGAATCACTTTCACTTCAGCTTCCAGTTTCTGTGCTTCAAGTATTTTCTGGAGTTCAGCTTTCTTGAGTTGTTCAGGCTTCCTGGATCTCAGATCAAGTTTGAGACGAAGTATCAGGAAGAGTATCTCCAGTTTCGCTTTCATTACCTGAATTTGTAGCCGTATTAGGAATTTCAACCACTATTTTTTTCTCTTTCTCAACAACCTCCACTAATCTATTCTGATAGTCATACCTAAATCTATACTTATCATTCTCAACAATATTTCCATTGTTATCATAAACCACAACTCAACTACCACTATTCTCGTATTCACCACTAACTTGTGTATACTGATTAAGATTATTAGTTGCATAACTCAGACTTTTTGCTCAAAGTAATTGTCCAGAAGATGATAGGGAAGTGGTTCTATTTCACATCTTGTCATAAGCAAAACTCTCACTTCACAAACTGTCTCAATAATTTACTCAAGTTAGTTCGTACAAAGAATTGTAAGTGTAGTTATCTTTTCCATTATTCAAGATATTTCAGACATTGTCATAAGTATAACTACGAGAATAAATATCAATTCAAGTTCAATTTCCACTTCCATTTCCACTTCAATCTCAACCACTTCTATTACTCAAATCCTTTAATCTTAGTAAATTGTTATAAGTATAACTTGTATTACTTCAATTACTATAATTCAAACCATTAAGAGTTATTCAATTGTAACTATAATTTGCTACACTACCAGAACTTCAAAACAAACTTGAAGAAGAAATGTTTGTCATTCTATTCAAACTATCAAAACTTCTACTTACTTTTCTTCAACTTGGATAAACAAGTTCCAACATATTTCCAAGTGAATCATAACTATAGGAAACACTCTTACCATTATTAGTTTCACTAAGTAATCTTCACAAACTATCATAACTAAATGAAAGAGAATTATTAGTATTATCATTTGCAGATACAAGTCTTCACAAACTATCATAAACGTATATTTCTTTTGT
>JAQUZJ010000057.1 GCA_028691375.1 Candidatus Altimarinota bacterium
TGGACGACAGTGAACTTGGAAAAAATATTATTATTGATCTAGCTTGAATCACAGTCTGAGCAATAGATTCAGTTACAGCTGTTTTCAAATTCCTTTTATGACTTATTAAAGACATTTTTTTATTGCCAAAAGATTTAATTAATTCCACAAAATCAAAATGAAAATAGAAGATTTGAAATGAAAAAAAATTGCAATTCTTGGATTCTGAAAAGAATGAAAATCCACTCTGGATTTTCTTCTTAAAAACTGAGTAAATACGAAAGATATTACTGTTTTAGATCATTATTCTGAATGAACTTCAAACCCTTCACTTGTCCCCCTCAATCGAGGGGGACGCCATCCCGATTTAATCGGGATGGCAGGGGGAGCAACAGCCACAGGCATTACTTTCATTTCCTGAGAAAATTATCTCGACAATTTATGACAATTTGATGTTATTATTAAATCTCCGGGGATTTCTCCGTATAACCCAAAAATCTCCCCATATAAAGAAAAACTAACTTCCCAAATTCAGATTTTTTTTGATAATTATAATTGAAAAGTTATTAATATCACTTGAACAAAATGAAAATCAACAATATCAACTTTGGCTTATGAGACCCTTAAAAAGGCTTGATATAAAGTGAAACTTCTTTGAAATATTTGAATTCCAGTTTTGTGAGAAATTAATTTTAACAAAAATGAATATGACTTCATAGTTTTTGAAACTTCTAGTTATATGCTTGAATGACTGAAAAAGAAAAATTATATAAGCATTCTATCAAATATCTATGAAGACCATCTTGATCGGCATAATTGATTCGAAAATTACAAAAATGCAAAATTAAATATCTTGAGCTGAAGTGAACATAGTATAGTTCTGGATTACACTTTTAAAAAATATATTCCTAAATGAAGTGAAGCTGGTATCAAAATATTCTGAAAAAACTGAGATTATTACTTCAAAGATTGAAATTTTTATTCAAATTGAAAAATTGTTTTTGACGAAAACTGAATCAGGCTTCTTTGAGAGCACAACAGAATAAACGTCTGTGCAATACTTTGAATTTGTGATATTATATGAATTAATCCAAAAATTTTAAAAGAAGTTTTGATAGAGTTCAATCCCCTGCCTCACAGACTTGAATTTGTAGGAAATTTCAAAGGAATTGATTTTTACGATGATGCAATCTCAACAACTCCAGAAAGCACAATTGAAGCTATAAAAATTTTTAACAAAAATATTTGAACTATATTTCTTGGTTGACTTGATAGATGATATAGTTTTGAAAATCTGGTAAAGCTTATTATTGAATCCGAAATAAAAAATTTTGTCCTTTTCCCAGACACATGAGCAAAAATCAAAAAATTACTTCCAGATTCAGTAAGAATTCTTGAAACAAAGAATATGAAAGAAGCTGTAGAATTTGCCTACAAAAACACTCCAGCTTGAAAAGTTTGTCTTTTATCTTGTGCCTCTCCAAGTTATAGCATTTGGAAAAATTTTGAAGAAAAATGAAATGAGTTTAAAAAATGGGTGGCAAAAATAGGAACAATATGAAAGTAATAAGTTACAAATAGTTTTTATTATATCCAAATTCCGTCGTTCATTATTTGGATTTGTGTTTTTTTGTATCACTTGCGAAACACGATAGTGAAATGGTAATCTCCCTGTTCGTCATTGCGAGAAACGATAGTGACGTGGCAATCTACTGTAGCTACAGAAGCGGATTTGGATTGCCAAGGTTTTTTCCAAAAACCTTGGCAATGACAATCTATTTTTTTGTTCTTTTTAATTCTTCCTTATCAGAAAAATGGGGTCTTAGGGGGGATAAATGATAATGATTCAGTGCGGATCGGCAAACGACTACCAGTTGAAGGTTTATCCCCCCTAAAACTTTTGGTACTTTTGGTTACAAAAGTACAAGGAGGTTGGATAAGGGATTATAATTACGGCTTAGCTTCAAGAGAACAAAAGCTGCAATATACGGTAGATTCCAGACTAAATCTGGAATGACGATCTATTTTTGTTATTTCCCAATCATCCCAAAAAACTCCTCCAAATCTATCACTTTCACTCCCAAACTCTTTGCTTTATCTAGCTTAGATCAAGCGCTTTCTCAGGCTATAAGATAATCTAGATTCTTGGAAACCGAAGAAATAAATTCTCAGGAATTTACTTCTATTATCTCAATAATCTGATCACGAGAATATTTTTCAAAACTTCAAGTGATACAAAACGTTTTTCAATCTAAAACTCAAACCTGAGCTTTATTTTTAATCTCAATTTCAATATTTAGTTCTGCAAACAGGTTTTTTATAAGCGCACTTTTGTCTTCTATAAAATAAACAATAGATCTAGCTGAAACTGGTCAAATATCTTTAATGGCTTCAAGTTCTTCGACCGTAAGACTTTGTAGAGTTTTAAAAATATTTTCATTTTCAAAACCTTCTTGTTCGTTATTAATTTTTCCAAAAACATAAAAAGCCAAAACTTTGGCAGTTTTTTTGCCGACTTGTGGAATACCTAGTGAAACTAGAACTTGAGCCAGTTTTTGGTTTCTTGCGTTTTCAATTGCTGTGAGTAGGTTGTTCACAGACTTATCTTTGAATCATTCAAGAGCTAAAATTTGTTCGTTAAATCTGGCTAAATGGAAAATCGAAACAACATCGGTAATAAATCATTTTTCAAGAAATGAGGCAATAATATTTTTACCTAGTCAATCAATATTCATGGCTTGTTTACTCACAAAATTCTCAAGGCTTCCAAAAATTTGAGCTGGACAATGAGTTTTGTTTGGACAATAAATTGCTACTTTTCATTCGTCTTTTTTAAGCTGAGTGCAACAACTTGGACATTCTGTAGGAATCTCAATTTCTTTTTCTTCTCAGGTTCTAAATTCTTTAATCACACTAATAATCTCAGGAATTACTTCTCCGGCTCTGATAATAAAAACATTATCTCCAATTTTTACTTCTTTCACAGCCATTTCTTCGTAATTGTGAAGTGTTGCACGAGAAACTATAACACCGCTCACATTCACAGGATCAAGATGTGCAATTGGCGTAATAATTCCAGTCCTCCCGACACTATGTTCAATATCAAGAATCCTAGTTCTCACATTTGTCGCTGGGAATTTGTAAGCAATCGCATAACGAGGATGATGTTCTGTGGTTCAGAGCTTATTCCACAAAGATAAGTCATTTACTTTGATCACAAGCCCATCAATTTCAAAACCGAATTTTGGTTTATTTTGGGTTTGCTTAAGTATTTCTTGAACTAAAGAATTTATTCAACAAATTTTTACGAAATAAGGAGAAATCTGAAATCAGAAGAATTCTAATTCTTTTATATAATCAAAATAAGTAACGATTTTTTTTCAGGTTTTGAATGAAATATAACTTTCTCTGTTTCTAGGAGACTCTAGAAACGGAATCCAATAAGCAAAAAACTTGAGATTTCTCTCTTTTGTAACATTGTAATCAAGAAGTCTAAGACTTCCGGAAGCCGCATTACGAGGATTCGCAAAAATTCTTTCTCATTTTTCTTGTCTCTCTTTGTTAATTCTTACAAATTCATCTTCTGGCAAAATAACTTCTCATCTAATTTCTACATTTTCTTGGATAGGAATTTCTTGTGGAATGCTACTGATTTGCATAATATTAATAGTCACATCTTCTCATTCTACTCAGTTTCCACGAGTCAAGGCTTTGACAAGTTTACCTTTTTCATAAGTCAGAGAAACACCAAGCCCGTCCAATTTTAGGTCGATTATATATTCAATTTCTCCAATTGAACTGTCTTTGAGTACATTTTTAATTCTTGTTTCAAAATATCTTAAATCCTCCTCATTATAAGTATTATCAAGCGAAATCATCGGTGTTTTGTGCAGAGCTTTTGAAAATTGTCTTCCGACCAAAACATCGATTTTTTTAGTTGGCGAATTTTCATCAAAAATATTGTATTTTTCTTCAAGATCCTTAAGAAGTTTAAAAAGGCTATCATATTCAAAATCCGAAATCACTGGACTTTGTTCGTTGTAATAAAGGCTATTATGAAACCTTATTATTTCCTGCAAATCATTCACATCTTCTTTTTTAATATTTTTTCAGTTCAAAAAATATTGAGTTTTTGCTAATTGTTCTTGCATTTTGGACAAAATAAAAAATAGAAAATTTCCATAGAAGTATATTTGTTATTGTTCAAAAAACAATAGAAAGTGAGGAAAAACAGAACCCCCTTTTGTATAAAATAATTATAGCTAAAAAAATGAACAGAATCAGGCATAGAGGTATTTTTAATAACTACAAACTTTAGTCTTCTGCAAAGCTTTTGTCATATTTATTACGATATATTAAAATAAATATTAGCACCATACTTACATATATGTCAATATAAAAGTCAAGATTATTTTAAATTTCATTGTTTATAAAAAATTAATTTGATTATAATGATTTTGTAATTTTAATTATATTAAATGGGTGTAGAAATTATTAAAAAGGATATATGAAACCTAAAACAGGAGGAAAATTTAAACAACATTTTACCTTGTTTTTTTGCTGAAATAGTAACTCAAATTCTTAATTGAAAAGTACCAGAAGATAAAAATGTTATATGAGAAATTTTAGGAGTTTTTAAAGATGCTATTTTAGAAATACTAAATAGTAATAAATTTGAATTTTCTTCAAAACAAAAAGTAATAAACTTTTTTGTAAATGATATTAATGAATTAGTAAAAACTGATATTGATATATTAAAAGCCATTAAAAAAATCATTGAAGAAAATAATCTAGTTACCATTTTGCGGAAAGATTTTTTTGATTTATTATTAATTTTATTACAAGATTTTGGATGATCTTGAAAAACATTTGAGGCACTTATGGAATTTATGTACAAAAGGTTTTGAGTAAAGTCAAAAGTTTACAGAATCAAAGAAAACATTTGATCTTTTATTTTATACCAATCTCTATGAATAAATGAAAATTGAATAGTAGAAAATCTAGATTTAAACGAAAGAAATAAAGAATGATTAGAATTAAAAAATATAAAAAAATGAGATTATATCAATGAAGTAGCTGCTTTATGATCAAAATATTTTATAATGTACAAAACCAATGAATGATGAGCCTGAGCTATAAAAATACCAATGGGATGAAAGAAAAATAGGCCTGATTTATTATGGGTTTTTTGAGACAAAGAATCCAATCCAAAAATTATAGAAAAAATAAAAAAATTAACCTTAGATGCAGATTGAATCTTATTAAAAGCATTAAAAGAAAAGTTGAAATACATTTATTCAAAATACAGAGATCCTTTAACATGATTATATAATAAAAGTTATATAGATTATATGGGAGAGAAATTAATACAAAAATCAGTAATATCTATAGATTTAAATTTATTTAAACAAATAAATGATAATTATGGTCATGCGGCCTGAAACATTTTATTGCAAGATTTTGCAATGATATTACTAGATGCTGCAAAAAGAGAAAGTGATAAAGTGGGCAGAGTGTGAGGAGATGAATTTGTTTTATTAATATCCCATGACATAAATGAAAATAAAAAAGAAACAATCGAGGGTATTGTAAGATCAATTGAAAATGGTGTTGCTGAATATAATAAAACAAAAGCTGAAATATGAAAAACTATAGGTTTTACTTCTTGATATGCAATTTATTGAGAAATGTGAAAAAATAATACAAATACGCTAACTAGTTATCCTGATTTATTATTAGAAGCTGACATAAACATGCTTGGTAATAAAGATTGAAAATGAATAGTCTGCAGAATTACAGAAATTTTTAAAGAAATAAATAAACCAGAAATACAACTAAACGCTATCTCTGCATTATTGGACATTAACCAAAACATAACAGAAAATGTACTACTATCTTTCTTTAAAAATAAACCCGAAGAACTAAAAAAATTATTACTATTTTTTGCTGGATCAAGTCCAAATATTTTGAAAAAAAATAACAGAAATTTTTGAACAGAATAAAGAAATAAAAATAGAAATATTTTAGAGGAACAAAAGATTTGAAATCAGCAGAAGAACTGATAATTAAAATATAGCGATATAAAAACGAAATTGAAAAATTAAGACATAAAAATCTAGGATAAATAATAAATTATCAAAGTAAAATAGGACCTATGATCTGCCACCTAGAAAGTAGATTTTTTAAAAAAGGACTTATAAGTTCTTAAGATGATTTCTGTATTGCACAGGAGTCATCTTTTTTTTGTTCCATTGGAAACGATTGTTATTGTAGTAGAATATATATTTTTTAATTACTTTTTCAACATCTTTTAAATTTTTACAAAGTGATAAATCAATTTCATCTTTCAGATGTCAGAAGAAAGATTCTGTAGGAGCATTATCTAAACAATTACCTTTTCTAGACATTGATTGAATAATTCATTTTTTCTTTAGTAAAATTTGATAACTAGGATGAGTATAATGAAACCCCTGGTCTGAATGAATTATACTTCATTTTAAACCTATTGTTACTCATTTAATAGTGTCTAATACAAAATTTAATCATAAATTATTTGAAATTTTATATGAAATTATTTCTCAAGTTATCATATCTTTTAATATTGATAAATAAGCCCTAAATCAATTATAATACAAGTACGTAATATCTGTTCATAATTTTTTAAATGCCTTTAATCATCTAAATTGTCTATTTAAAATATTTTTACAAGTTCTATGTTCTTGAGTTGCTTTGGCTATTTTTGTATAGGGATTTTTTAATCTAATTATTGTTTTTAGAAAATACTTTTTCATAATTCTTCTTACTTTTTTAGAATTCATTATTATTCATTTTGATTTTAAATCCATTGTAATCATACGATATCAATGTTTTTTGTGAAACCTTAGAAATTCATTTTTTACTATTTCTAAATCTGTTTTTTCTCTTTCTTCTTTTGTATTATTTGTTTCTATTAATTTTTTATGTTTATAATATCAAGGAAGTGAAACCTCTGATAATTTACATAAAATTTTAATATCAAATTTTTGAGATAATTTATATATTTTTTCAAATTTTATTGCTTTAGGGTAATCATGATTTCATATAATCTGCTAACTCTTCATAGAGTGCTAACTTTGCTCTTAAATATTCATTTTCTTGTTCTAAAGTCATATTGTTAAAATCTATTTTTTCTTTTTTTGGTCTTCATTTTTTATCTTCAATATTTCAATTTTTATTCTTAGTTTTCCATCTATTATAGCTTCTCTCAGGGATTTTTGATTTTATTATATATTCTGGAAATCATAGTTTTTTAAAAATATCTCTATAAAACATTCATTTTTTTGATAATTTTACTACTTCTAATTTACATTCTAAATTGAATGTTATATTTTTATTTGTAACATTTTTTACATATTTATTTTTCTTTAATTCTTCCATTTGAACCCCAGTATATTTTATTCAAGCCATATTTATTATTTTTTTAAGTAATATATTTTAGTATATTTATTTTTTTACACTAAAAAAGTAGAATAGTCTTTTTTTTCTATTCTACTTTTAGGGGCTCATATCA
>JAQUZJ010000003.1:0-17536 GCA_028691375.1 Candidatus Altimarinota bacterium
TCGGTGTTTTTTGTTAGACTATTTTTATTTTTAATAAATTTATTTTTAATAAATTTCTTAATTTCAGATTTAGCAGTATAATCACAGCAATAATCCTAATTTTTTATATGCAAAAGAAAGTTTGATTTGTTGCACTTATCGGTAGACCAAATTCAGGGAAGTCGACATTTATCAATTATTTAATTTGAGAAAAAGTCAGTATTATTTCTCCGAAGCCACAAACCACAAGAAAAGTGATAAAATGAATTTATAATGATCATGATTCCCAGATTGTTTTTTTTGATACACCATGAGTAAATGAAATTTGAAAAGATTTTAATATTGCATTAAATGAAAAGGCTTATGAATCCATAAAAGACGCCGATCTTGTTGTTAGATTTATTGATTCAACCAGAGGTTATGGAAATGAAGAACAAATCATTGAAGATTTTTTATCAAAAATTGATAAGAAAGTGATAGAGACATACGCAAAATGTGATGTTTCTTGAAAAAAAGATAAAAAGAGATTTTCCATTTCTTGAGTAACATGAGAATGATTAAAAGAATTAATTGAAGAAGTAAAAAAATATTTGCCAGAATGAAATCCATTTTATGATGAAGATTATTATACAGACCAAGATATTTATACAAGAGTTACAGAAATTATTAGAGAAAAAATATTTCTTTATTTTGAAGATGAAATTCCTCATTCAACTTTTGTGGAGATTGAAGATTTGGAAGAATTACCAAATATTTTGAAATTTAATGTGACAATTTTTACTGAAACTGATTCACAAAAATATGTGATAATCTGAAAATGATGATCCAATCTGACAAAAATCTGAACTGAAGCAAGAAAAGAATTACAAGAAATTTTTGGTAAAAAGATTTTTATATGACTTAAAGTAAAAACTATGCCAAAATGGAGAAAAAATAAAAAAGTAGTTGGACAAATGCTTAAATAATTTTAGTTTATGTGAAGTATTGCAAATACATATGACAATTTTGCCAAGACTTTTTCTAAGTCTCGCGCCAATATGAAATGGCCAGAAATTGATTATTTTATTTCTTTAATGAAGAAAAAAAACCTAGAAAAAGCTAATATTCTTGATATTTGATGCGGAAATTGAAGACTTTTGAATTATCTTCAGCCGCTATTTTGGGTGTTAGCGAAGAATCCAGAAGCCGATTTTGAGAATCCTAATAATTTGGAATCTTTTAAAAAAAATTTTATTAGTTACATCTGAATTGATTCTTCCGCTTGAATGATAAATGAGGCAAAAAAGCTTTTTCCAAAGTATAATTTTAGACAATTAGACATGCTTGAAATTGATAAAATTATTGAAACAAAATTCGATTTTATATTTTTTCTAGCTTCTTTTCATCATTTACAAGACACTGGCTCTAGACTTGAGGTTTTATGAAAAACAAGGGAAATCCTAGCTAAAGACTGAATGATTTTTATGACAAACTGGAATCTTTTGTGAGAAAAGAATTTCGCAAAATACAAAGATTCGTATAATAAAAACTGAGATTTTGAGATAAAAATCTGAGATTTTAGCAGGTATTACCACTGATTTAGAGCCGATGAACTGGAAGAATTGTTTACCAAATCAGACTTCCAAATCCTAGAAAACAGAATTTTTGAATGAGAGAATAATATTATTTCTGTACTTAACTAAATTATGAAAAGCTTCAAGAAATTTTATTTTAAATGATTTGATTTTAATAAAGCTGAACTCAAAGCTAGTTTTCATTATAGTTTTGATGATGAAGTTAATTTTATAGAAACTATAGATTTTAAATGTGCTTGATTTGAAATAAAAAAAAATTTAGATGACGAGATTTTAAATAATCTACTATTTCATTTATCAATAGCGCTTGGAATAAGTTATTACAAGCTTTATCCAACAAAATATTTAGTTGTGGAATCTTGAAAACTTGATGATTTTCAGATCAAATTTTGGCAGAAAATGTATTTGAATTGATTAAGCGAATTTCTTTATAGAAACAAAATTTCTCCAAAATGACTTTTTAATTTTGTAAATTCTTCTGAGAAAGAATATAAAAAAATAGATTTCGAAACAAATCCTCGTGCTCTTCTTGCGATTTGATGATGAAAAGATAGTCTGGTTTCAGCTGAACTTTTAAGAGAAAGCGGAATTGATTTTACTTTGATCACTTTTGGGAAAGATTATGTATTGCATCAGGCTACAGAAAAAGCAGTTTGAAAAAATAGGATCTTGATAAAAAGACAAATTTCTCCAAATTTGTTTGAATTGAGTGTAAATTATTACAATTGACACGTACCAATTACTTGAATTATTGCTTTTGTGCTTGAAGTTGTGGCTTATTTATATGATTATAAGTATATAGTTTTGTCCAATGAAAGAAGTGCAAATTATGGGAATACAACTCGGGAATGAATCACAATCAATCACCAATACTCAAAAAGTCTTGAATTTGAAAAGGATTTAGAAGAATTTGTCGAGAAATATATTTCTTCAGAAGTTAAATATTTTAGTCTTTTAAGATGAATGTATGAGGTTAAGATAGCTCAAATTTTCTCAAAATATAAGCAATATTTTAATGTTTTTTCAAGTTGCAATAACAATTTCAAAATTATAGAAAGCAATAAAACCACAAAAGATAGATGGTGTCTCAATTGTCCAAAATGTGCTTTTGTTTACACGATTTTAAGGTCATATTTAACAAATGATGAAACGATTGAAATTTTTGGAAAAGAAATGTTTGAAGATTTAACTCAGGAACAAGTTTTTCGTGATTTACTTTGAATTAGCTGAATCAAACCTTTTGAATGTGTAGGTACAAATGAAGAAGTAATTTTATCAATGAAATTATCTTTTGATAAATTTAAAAAGGAATGAAAAACCATTCCTTTTATCTTGAAAATTTTCGAAAAAGAAGTTTTATCGAAAATGCATAATGAAGATTTTGAAAATCTTTCTGAGAAATTATTAAAAGTCTATGATGAAAATATAATTCCTGAAGAAATCTTGAGTAAATTAAACCTATAGATTCTGCATTTTATATCATTCAACCTGCCAATTTTTCTTTTACTAATTGTTTCAAATATTCGTCCTCAAGTTCAATATATTTTTCCATATCCATAATTCAAGTTTGTTTATATTCTTCGATTTTCTTTTTTAATTCTTCTTTTTTGGCCTGAATAGCTGTCATATCAAGTGCGGCACCATCTTCCACCATATCAGCCAAAACCATTATGCTTTTACCATCAGTTTCAACAACTCATCAACCTATTGCAAATTTTTTGATTTCTTTATCAAATTTTACAATCAAAACTCCTGGTTGTAAACTAGAAACCAAAGGAACATGTTTTGGTAAGATAGTAATTTCTCCCGATTGAGTTGGTACAATAACAGAATCAACCTTTTCTAAATCAAGAACTTTTTTATTCACAGAAATTAATTGGAATTTCATATTTTTTATTTATTCGAATTAAATATTTATGCTGTCTTTTCTTTTTCATAAGCTTCTTCTACGCTTTCCGCTGTTCATTTATACATGAAGAATCTTTCAGGAACATAGTCTAGTTCTCAATCGACAATCCTTTTAAATCATCTAACTGTGTCAACAAGTTTTACATAAGTTCATGGAGTTCATGTGAATTGTTCTGCAACGAAAAATGGTTGAGAGAAAAATCTTTGTATTTTACGAGCTCTTGAAACTACAAGTTTGTCTTCTTCTGAAAGTTCGTCCATTCAGAGAATAGCAATAATATCTTGTAATTCTTTGTACTTCTGTAGGATTTCTTGACATTTACGAGCTACATTGTAGTGTTCTTCTCAAACTATTCTTGGAGTCAATACTGTAGAAGTAGAGTCAAGTGGATCTACAGCAGGATATATACCAAGTTCAGAAATTTTACGACTCAATACAACTGTGCTATCAAGGTGAGCAAATGTGTTTGCTGGAGCCGGATCTGTAAGGTCATCCGCTGGTACATAAACCGCTTGAACAGAAGTAATGGATCAATCTTTTGTGGATGCAATTCTTTCTTGCAGAGCACCCATTTCTGTAGCTAAAGTTGGTTGATATCATACAGCTGAAGGAATACGTCCAAGAAGTGCTGATAATTCTGATCAAGCTTGTGTAAAACGGAAGATGTTATCGATAAATAAAAGCACATCTCTTTTTTCTATATCACGGAAATATTCAGCCATTGTAAGTCATGTTAAAGCAACTCTGGCTCTTGGTCCTGGAGCTTCGTTCATTTGTCAGTATACCATAACTGTCTTGTCTATAACTCAACTATCCTTCATTTCATGGTAAAGATCATTTCATTCTCTTGTTCTTTCTCAAACTCATGCAACAACAGAAAATCATCCATGTTCAGAAGCGATATTATGAATAAGTTCTTGCATAACTACTGTTTTTCATACTCATGCTCATCCAAAAAGTCATACTTTTCATCATTTCAATATTGGACAAATAAGATCAATTACTTTAATACCTGTTTCAAAAACTTCTGTTTGTGTAGAAAGATCTGTAAAAGCAGGAGATTTTTTATGAATTGGATTTCTTTGAATATTTTTTAATTCTTCTTTTTCATCAATTGGATCTCAAAGTACATTGAACATACGACCCAAAACTTCTTTTCAAACAGGAACCGAAATAGGTGCTCAAGTCGCAACTACTTCAAGTCCTCTTTTTACTCAGTCAACTGGATTCATAGCAATAGTTCTAACTATTCCATCTCAAAGCTGTTGTTCTACTTCAAGTGTGAGTTTAGATGGAGCTCAAATAACTTCCAATGCTTCATAAATTTCTGGAACATAATCCTTAAATTCCACATCTATGACTACTCAAATAACTTTTTTAATAATTCATTTATACATACTAATTTAGTTAATTTTAAAAATAAATCGAAATATTATATCGATTTATTTTAAATTTAAAAATTTTTTTTAAAAATAAATTATTCTATAATTAATCTGACCAACTAATTAGAAAATATGGTAAACTGTAATTGTACCAAACAATTTACATTCTAACTAATACCAAATTAATTTACTTATAAATTGGGTGGAAGACTCAAATTATAATAATTTTTGTTCAAGTTTTTTAGACAAAGATTTTCAAAAACTCTTTGTCATTTTTGAAAAGTTGAGTTTCAACACTAATTTTAAAAGGTGTGATAATCACAAAATCTTTTTTCTTATCAAAGATTCGAAGGAATTCTTTCAAAAGTTCTAATTTCATTTCATTTTTATCAAACTCAATAAAATAGTTTTTGAGAACTTTCCTTACACTAGCAACTTTATAATGTTTAAGAGATAATTTAGATTTAAGGACAAGGAATAAATTCTCAAGTTCTTCAGGAACAAGGTCATTCGATTCTACAAAAGTTCTATATGCATAATCCAAATCTTCCTCATTTTCAATATTTTCAAGATTTCTAAAAAAATGTATTTTATCTTCCTCTGATCCAAAAAAATCATTTTCAATATAATATGAAATATCGAGTTCTATTCTAATCTCTGTTTCTTTTTTCTTTTCTCAAGTTTTTAATTCATTGATTTTTTCTTCAAGAAGTTTTAGAAAAATTGTAATACCTACTTCCTGAGCCTTTCCAGATTGTCTAACTCAAAGTATATCTCCTGCTCATCTGATTTCTAAGTCACGAAGTGCAAGCTCGAATCAGGCTCATAAATACGAATTATTTACGATTACAGATAATCTCTTTTTTCATTCTTCGTTTGTTTTATCTTTGTCATAAAGCAAAAAACAGTGTCATTCCACATCTTTTCTTCAAACTCTTCATCTTAACTGATGAAGTGATGAAATTCAAAAATTCTGAGCATCATTAATAATCACGGTATTTGCATTAAGAAAATTAACTCCATTTTCAACTACAGTCGTAGAAATAAGAATATTAAATTTTCATTTTTTAAAATCTATAATTCTATCTTCCAGCTCAGTGCCGTCCATTTGTCCGTGAGTAATAACAATTTTGGCTTTATCTCAAATAATTTGAGCTAAATTTTTCTTGATAATTTCTAAAAAAGAAATTCTATTATTAATAAAAATTATCTGTCATCATCTTTCAATTTCACTTAAAACTGCATCTTTTATAGTCTCCCAACTAAATTCTTTTAAGAAAGTTTTTATCGGTTTTTTGGATGGTGGTGGTGTGCTGATTATCGAGATTTGTTTGATTCAATTGAGAGCAAAATTGAGACTTCTTGGGATTGGAGTCGCAGAAATACTCAAAATATCAAGATTAGATTTCATCGCATTTATTTTTTCTTTATCTTTTACTCAGAATCTGTGTTCCTCGTCAATTATAAGAAGTCAGAGATTTTTAAAAATTATACTTTCTCCAAGAAGTTTGTGTGTTCAAATAACACAATCAATTTCTCAATTTTGGAGTTTACTTAGAACTAAATTTTCTTCTCTTGACGTTGAAAATCTTGTAAGAATCTCAACTTTTACTCAGAAGGATCCAAGTCTATCTTGCAAAGTTTCAAAATGTTCGTATGCAAGAACTACCAAAGGCGAAATAAAACAAGTCTGTTTTTTGTTCAGAAAAGCTCTATAAATAGCATTCATTGCGACTTCAGTTTTACCAAAACCTACATCTCCGACAAGCAGTCTGTCCATTGGATCTTCTTTGTTCATATCATCAAGAATCTCAAAAATAGAACTTTGTTGATCGGCTGTGTGATCATATTTGAAAGCTTGTGTAAATTCTTTTTCTTGAGAAGAAAATGGTAAAAATGGAAATCCTTTAATAATTTTTCTTTTTGCATAAATTTCTAGTAACTCCTGTGCAATTTTTTCCACTTCTTCATCGGCTTTTTTGAGTATTCTACTCCATTCATTCGTATTTAGTCTAGTTAATTTTGGATTTTCTTGTCAAATATACTTACTCAATCTATGAAGTTCTGAAATTGGGACAAATAATTTGTCGTGCTCGCTATATTCAAGCTCAACATACTCCCTTTTTATGGACGAAATTTCTTTTAGAATTATCTGATTAAAAATCCCAACTCCGTGATTGATATGTGTAATATAATCACCAGGTTTTATCTGAAGCAAAAGATCAATATTACTAGAAACACTTCTTCTTACCCTCTTTTTCACAAAAATTTCTCCCAAAATATCATCACAAATAAAGTATTCATTTTCAAGACAAAAACTCTCAAGCTTGAGATTCGTGTCAAAAAGATTAATTCTCACGAAAGAATTGTATTCAATAAAATTCGAAAGAGTTTTATGGTTTTTTGTGTAGATGTTTATAATTTGTTGTTTTTCATTTTTGTCATCCCGAGCGATCATCTCTTTGTCATCCCGAGCGATAGTCGAGGGATCTAAAATCGAAGCTACAATAGATTCCTTCCCGCTTAGCGGGATCGGAATGACATTTTTGGAACGAGCTTCTGAATTTTTCCTTCACAAAAAATCTTTTAATTCTTCCAGACTATCAATTTTTGGTGTAAAAATTCCTAAATCTGTTTCACCTCAATCTTCGATGGATTTAAAAACTATTTTGTTTTTAAGGTTTTCTATAAATATTTTAAAATCATCTACAAAATCAAGCTCAATGACAAAAGTGAGACAATTTATGTTTTTTAAAAAATCAGCATTGATATTTTCTTTTCTTTTTTGGCTCAAGAAATCCGAACTTTTATTGGCATTAAAAAAAATAAGTTCATTTTCTCATCCAATTATTTTAAAATTTTCGTCAACTTCCAAAATCTCTTCTACCTCATCGCCAAAAAAACTTATTTTATAAAAATTTTTACTAGAAAAAGGCTTAATACTCAAAATATCTCAGTCTTTTTTATAACTTCCTTCCACCAAAAAATCACTGTATTTATAAGAAAAATCTACAAGTTTTTTTATAACTTCTTCGATTTTTGAATTCTCTCATTTTTTTAGACAAAGCGAATTTTTTGAAATTTCATATTCGCTCGGAAATTCGCTATAAAAAAGGTCATAATTTACCAAAAAAGTCCCACTTTTTGCATTCAAAAAACTCATATAAGAAAACTCATCCTTAAGCTCAAAAATGTCTTCATCTTTAATTAAAAAAGAATAAATTTTTGAGAAATTCAAAAGTTTCTCATCATTATCAAAAATAATAAGTTTCTTTTCTTTCTTGAAATTATTGCCAATCAAATAGCTTTGTGAAAATGAATTTCAAGAATTTATGTAATGTGTGTTTTTTTGTAGGTTTTGCATTTGTCGCGTGTTATTTTATTAGTATATTAGGCTTTAGCTTCGCTCCCTTGTTAGTCATGCTGAATTTATTTCAGTATCCCATCGTGCCCGTGCAACTATGGATCCTGAAACAAGTTCAGGATGACAGAAAACGAGTTTTGGGTAACAAACACCTAATTTCACTGCATTTAACCCCAGAAAAAATTTTCTGGGGTAATCAAGACTAATCTCTCTAGGTGTTATTTGTCTTATTCTAAAAAAATAAAATCGAAAATTAAGTAGGCGGTCTAAAAGATTTATAATTTCTTCTCCACAATCTCTTCTTTTATTCTTGATATAAATTCTCCTAATTTTTCGTTTGATTGTTCTTTTGTTTTGTAATTTCTTACAGCAACTCCGGAGTCTTTTTGTTCTTGTTCTCAGACTACAAGAATGTAGTTAATGTGGCTTTGTTCAGCATTTCTTACTTTTTTGTTCAGGCTGTCGCTACTGTCATCGATTTCTACTCTTATTCAGGCTTCTTTTAATTTTTTTAGAACTTCACTTGCATAATCATTGAAATTTTCTCAAACTGGCACAACTACGGCTTGTCTTGGAGTGAGCCAAAGAGGAAATATTCCAGCATAGTGTTCGATTAAAACTCAGATAAATCTTTCAAAACTTCAAAGAAGAACCCTGTGGATCATGTATGGTTGCTCATCCTCGCCATTACTATTTTTGAAAGTCATGTTAAATCTTTCTGGCAAGTTGAAGTCAAATTGTACAGTCGAACATTGATGTTCTCTTCCGAGACAATCTTTGATCTTAAAGTCGATTTTTGGTCCGTAGAAAGCGGCTTCTCATTCCTCAATTGTAGCTTTTACTCATTTTTCTTTGACTATTTCTTTTAGTACATTTTGACTAAATTCCCACATTTTTGGGTCTCAAACATATTTTTCTTTGTTTTCTGGATCTCTAAAAGAAAGATAAATTCCATATTCTTTGAACCCAAAAGTTGAAAGCACTGAAGTAATAAAATTAAAAACCCTTACAATTTCGTCTTTCATTTGGTCTTTTCTACAAATGATATGCGCATCATCTTGAGTAAATCATCTTACTCTAGTCAATCATCCAAGTTGTCATTTTTTCTCAAATCTATATACAGTTCAAGTTTCTGCCCATCTTAGTGGCAATTCTCTATAACTTTTTGGAACGGCGTTATATATTTCAACGTGAAAAGGACAGTTCATTGGTTTCAAAAGATATATTTCACTTTCTTTTGCTTTTACTCAAGATTGAGCCTCTTCAAGGCTTTGTCCAACCTCTAATGGTGGATACATGCTATCGGCATAAAATCCCCAGTGACCAGAAGTTTGCCAAAGTTTTTTGTTTCCAATATGCGGACTTTTTACAAATTCGTATCATTCTTTTTTGTGTTCTTCTAACCAAAAATCTTCTATTTCTCTCCATAACCTCATCCCCATAGGGTGCCAAAGCGGAAGACCAAGACCTACATTTTCAGAAAAACTATAAAGCTCCATTTTTTGCCCGATAATTCTATGATCTCTTTTTCTTGCCTCTTCTAGCATTTTAATGTGTTCATCTAGCTTCTCTCTGTTTTCAAAAGCAAAAGCATAAATACGAGTTAACATTTTGTTTTTTTCATCTCATTTCCAGTAAGCTCCTGCGATTTTGTCTAGTTTGAAAGCGTTTTCATCGATATCAAGAGTTTGATCCACATGAGGTCATCTACACATGTCTTCAAAAGTTTCTATTCATTGTTGAGTCACATTTTTGTAAAAACCAATTTCAGTTTCTCAAGCAGTTTGCAAATCTTTAATCATCTCGACTTTATAAAGCTCTCATTTTGCCTCTAGTTTTGCAATAGCTTCCGCAACTGGTAACTTGTAAGCTTCAAATTTTTGGTTTTGCTTGATTATGTTTTTCATTTTTTTCTCGACTTCCTTGAGATTTTCTTCTTTGAACTCGATCCCATTAAAATCAAAATCATAATAAAAACCATTTTCAATATCCGGCCCAATTGCCAGTTTTACATCCTCTCAATAAATTGATTTTACTGCCTGCGCCATCACATGAGATAGTGAGTGACGGATTACGTTAATTTCGTGTTTCATAGTATGTTAAGTTAAATGTTAAAAATTTATTAAATATTCTTGTCATTCCTGTACTCTCTGGGGCATAAACTACGGCAGGAATCTTCCGAGTATCGTGTTTTCTTCTTTACTTTTGTAACCAAAAGTAACAAAAGTTTTAGGGGAAGAAAAAGTTTTTAATTAGCTTTAATTTTAATTTATTCTTAATTTGCTTTGGAAGGGTTTCTTCCCCTAAGACCCCTTTCTTAAATTAAAGTTTGGGATTATTCTCATTTAAGTTCTTTGATTTTATTATTAAAATCGTATTCTTTGATATTATTGTCTAATTCTTGCTTATAGTAGAAATAACTTTCATTTGTAAATCAGTCTTTTATTCAATAAAAAATATCTGTATTTAAATATCTGGTATAGGTAAAAAAACAAGTCATATTTTTTCTGCTATAATAAATATTGTTTAACTCTAATTGGGAACCTTTGTAATCTTTTTTGATCTTTTCCTCATAAATATCCTTAAGCTTAAAACACTCTTCCTTCTTCTTAAACAAATCATCATCCTTTTCTTTCTTCAAATCTACAACTTGTTTCTCCAATTCGGTTATTTTCTTGTCTTTTTCTCCGGTCAGGTCTAGGCTGCAGGAGGTCAGGGACAGCAGGACTGCTCCGGTGAGAATGAGAAAAATGTATTTTTTCATATTATTTTAGTTAAAAAGTAAATTTTGGTTTTGTTGGTCGTCATTCTCTCGTGGAGCGTAGCGGAACGGAAAATCCAGTTGTTCGTCATCGCAAGTAATCCACCCTTGTTCGTCATTCTGAACGACAGTGAAGAATCCAGGGGCCGAAGAGATTCGGGTTAAGTTTTTACTTTGAATTAAAGAAATTGCCAAACTCACCGTTTCTGGATCCTTCGTTATCACTCAGGATGACGCACGAGATTAAAACAAATCTTTGCTCAAATCTTCCCATTTTGGATTTAAGGATTCTATAAGTTTTAACTTTTTTATCCTTAGGAATCCTTTCAACTGTTTCTCCCTCTCAATGGCATACATTATCTCATCAAACTTTTCGTAATAAACCAGTTTATCCAGTCAGTATGTTTTGGTAAATCAATCAACTAGCTTATTCTTATGTTCATATATTCTTTTGGGCAATATTGAAGTAACTCAAATGTAGAGTGTTCAATTTCTTTGGTTTGTTAAAATATATACAAATCATCATTTTTCTTTCATGGTATTCGGCTTTATACTGGTAATCAGGCTTTTCTGGATCTTTAAATAATATTAAAATTGCTTTTTAGAACTCCTTGGTGACTTGTAAAAACTCGGATAAATCTATAAAATTGATTTCTTCTCTGGTTTCTTTTAGGTCTCTAAAAGTAAATTCCTGAATTTCTTTTGATTTTGTAATGCAACAATCTTTTATAACTGTAATGACAAAATCTCTGTCATAAGCATCCTGTATTAGGCTTCTTACACACAAATTAGTTAATATTCATCCAACAATAATTTCTTGGATTCAGGCTAATTCTTCTACTAAATTTGTTTCATAAAAGGGGCTTATTTTATATTTGGAAATTAAAAAATCCTGGGGTAATTTGTGCAAACTGTCAATTATTTCTACATTTCTAGAATTTTCTACGAAAGCAAACTCTGAACCTTTTTCTATATGTCTAACAAAAATGATTTTATCTCAATTTTTTCTACAAAAATCTATAAGATTGTTCATTTTCTCTAGACTCTTTGAAATATCTCCGACATAATAATTCGAATTTGGATCTATCCATTCATTTTCAAGATCTACAAGAATCAAGGCTTTCATGGTTTTGAATTTAAGAGTAAAAAAATCTCCTGCTTTTCAAGCAGGAGATTAAAAATTTTGTCTTGTGCAACAAAAACCCTACTTGAGGAAAGTATTAGTAGATGTAGTGGTTACAAGTTGTGCGGCCATGGCTAGGTGTTATGTATTAATTGCAAGAATGGTACTGAATATTTACTATTTGTCAATTTTTTTTAAGAAGTAAAAAGTGATGATTACAATAATTCTATTCCAAAAATAAAAGCACCAGTGTTAAACTTTTAACACTGGTGCTAATCAAAATCTTATTATTTCTATTTAAGAATTTCTTCTAAAATAGAATCTTCTGTAACATTACCTGCATTTAGTTTACTTTTTAGATAATCTCTAAAAGCTTGTAAAATTTCTTTTTTCTTTTGGTTATCAGCTTTTTCAATTAAAGCATCAATTTTAACAATTAAACTATTCACAAGCTCTGTTTTCTTTTCTCAAGTCATTGCATCTATTATAGAATCCAATCTACTTACAGATTTTTCTGAAAGTTTCTTTTTTAGAATATCTCTTTTATTTTTCATATCATCTTTTAAAGCTTGCTTATCGTTTTTCTTCTCTTCTTTCAAATCTTTTACATCTTTTTTTACCTCTTCTTTAGAATTTTTTATTTCTTCTTTTTTGTCTTGATTAAAAGTTTTTCTCAATTCATTTACTTTTTTAGAAACTTCAACAAGTTTTTTGTTTAGCTCCTCAACTTTTGTTTTATCTCAAGCTTCCTTTGCTTTCTTTAGTTCTTCAACAAGAAGTAAATATTCCTTTTTTAGAGGTTCTAGTTGAGCATTAAAATCGGCATTGTTGTTCAAATCTCCGTTATTTTGATTTATAAGTGATCTGCATTTTTCTTCTCAATTTTTTTCAACGAAGGCACATTTTTCAAATTCGTCGATTTTACCATCATGATTTCTGTCAGGATCATTTGGATTAATAACAGTTGTTCATGTAGATGTTATAGGATTCGTATTATTAGTTTGTAAACTATTTATTTTTTGAGTAATTTCAATCATTCTTTTAGTCAGCTCATTAACTTTTGTTTGATCTCAAGCTGCTTTAGCTTGTTTCATTTCTTCTACAACTTTTTGATATTCTTGAATAAGGACATCTTTTTGTTTCTGAATGTCTGTAGTAACAGTGGTAGCATCAGTAGTAGGTTGCACAGAAGCTCTACATTGATCTTCAGGAAGATTTTTTACAAATGCACATTCTTCAAAAGCGTCTACTTTTCCATCCTTATTTCTATCAGCATCTATAGAGGGCTTCACTTCTGTTCAAGTAAGCGTAGTAACTGAAGAGCCTGATGATGTACCGACAGCAGTATCATCAGCAAAAGCATTATATGCTTGTGCTCATAAAGCAATAAAACCTAAAGTTGAGATGGTCATTAATCTTAAAACCATCTTTTTATTTTCAATTTTTCTCATAATAATAATTTAAAAAATAATATAAATTAAAACGCTCGAGAAATTTAGCATAAAAAAATACAAAGTCAAGCAATTTTACTTATTAAGGTTGAATTTATGGCTTATTAGTGTCATAAAAAAACAAAATTAAACTTGACTTTTCTATATAATAAAGGCGGATTTATAAATTTTTTAAAAAAATAAACCTGATCTAACAGGTTTATTTTTAAAATTATTTTTTCGCTATATAAACAGCTTCGTTATTGAATTGCCAAAGCAATCTAACATCGTGAAATCCGTTTTTGGTCAACATTTTAAATTGTTTGGATAAAGATACTGGCATATCTTCTCAAAAAGCATGTCAAAGCCAAACAGCTAACTCTTCTCATTTTAAATTATTTTCTAAAAAATCTTTGTAAATAAGTCTATATTGATTATCTATAAATTCATTTTCTCATTCTATAAAATCTCCATTTATGAAATAACTTCACTTATTCATAGCTATAGAAGATTTTTTAGTTAATTCAATTTTTTTCTCATCAGCTATATTATGGACAGCAACAGCAGAAACAATTAAATCATATCAGGTTCAGAAAGCTACTTCTGTAAAATCTCATTTTATCATTTCATATCTTCATTTGTAATTTTTGAGATTTTCTTCTGCCTTTTTTATCATATTTTCAGAAAAATCTACTCATACAATATAAACATTGGGAAATTTCCTCAAAATTTTCTCCATTAAAAATCATGTTCAGCTTCATAAATCAAGTACTCTAAATTTTGTATCTTTTCAAAACGGAATCGCTTCTACGATAACTTCATGTAATTCATCATTCTTCATTACAACCTTATCAGCAACTACATCATAATCATCAATAGTTTTGGTAAAATGAACAAAAATATCATTATCCATAGTAATAAACTTTAATTTAAACAAAGCTATTTTAATATATTTAAAAAAAATGCAAATTTTATTAAAATTTTAACTAAAATCTTTTGGGTTTTTGCCTTTATTACTTATAATTCAAGTGGTTTAAATTATAAAAAAGAATAATGGCACCAAGAACTCGTTTTGCTCCAAGTCCAACCTGAGCTCCACACATATGACATCTTCGTACTGCAATGTACGCTTGGCTCGAGGCCAAAAAAAATGGCTGAATTTTTTTTATGAGACTTGAAGACACTGATCAAGAAAGATTTGTAGCATGAAGTGCTGACATTCTGATTGATTGTATAAAGTGGATTGGAATAGAACCAGATGAATGATTTATGGGCGAAAATGTTCCTGAAAAATGAGAATACTGACCATATGTTCAATCAAAACGCAAAGATCTTTATAAAAAATATGCTCTTGAATTAATAGAAAAATGAGCCGCTTTTTACTGTTTTTGTCCAAAACAACAAGAAGTTTCTGAAGTGACATCAAATCTTCATGATCACAATTGTCGTAATCTTAGCAAAGAAGAAATCGAGACAAAATTGGCAAAATGAACTCCTTATATTATTAGGCACAAGATTCCTTTGAACGAGCACATTATAATTGAAGATATGGTTCATGGAACACAAAAAATCGACACAAATACACTTGATGATTCTGTGCTTCTCAAAAGCGACTGACATGCAACTTACCATCTTGCTCACCTAGTTGATGATCACTTAATGAAAACAACCCATGTTGTAAGATGAGAAGAGTGGCTTCCTTCTTTACCAAAACACACTTTACTTTTCAAACAAGCTTGATTTGAAGCTCCAAAATATGTACATCTTGCCCTTATTATGATTATTGACAAAGAAACTTGAACAAAAAGAAAATTTTCTAAAAGAAAATGAGATCCTGGAGTCATTGATATTATGCAAAAATGATATCTTCCAGAAGCTGTGTTTAATTATCTAGTTTTTTTATGATGGAATCCATGAGAATGAGAAACAAAAGAATTTTATACAAAAGAAGAATTGATAAATGTTTTTGATCTTGCTGATTGCAACAAATCTTGAGCATTGTTTGATATAGAAAAACTGAATTGGATGAACTCAAAATATATAGCTAATCTAGAGACAAATGAGCTTTACACAAGAATAGAAGAATATCTTACAAAATATGACAAAGACTTTTATGAAAACATATTTTCAAAATCTACAAAAGAATTTAATATAAAAATTCTTAAAGAACTAAAAACAAGACTTAGATATTTGGGCGAATACAAAGAACTTACAACATTTATCTATGGAGAGCCAAATGCCAGAACTGATCTTTTACTAAATCCAAAAATGAAAATAGATAATATTGAAATTGTAAAAAAATGATTAAAATTAGCTTTAGATATTTTGAATTCTGATTCTCTGGATTTTTCTGAGTTAGATAACATTAAAGATGTTTTTGTAGAAAAAATTGCCACTGAATGACTCAAAAACGGACAAGTATTATGGCCAATAAGAGTTGCCCTAAGCTGAGAAGAATTTTCCCCATGAGCATTTGAATTGATCTACATACTTTGAAAAGAAAAGTCAATACAAAGAATCCAAAAAATCTTTGAAAAAATATAAGAAATATATTAGAATAGGCAGAGCTAAAATACAATAAGGAAAGGGATAATTATTAATAATTAACATATATAATGAATTACTTGATATTAAAAAACATAATTGACTCTCTTCTTACAACCTTCACTTGTAAGAATTGCTCTAGCAAACTTAATGCTGAAGATATTAATATACTTTGAATTGCTGGTAATTCTTTAAGTATAGAAGCTATTTGTCCATGATGTAAAACTCCTTGAGTAATTAAGGCTGAAATTGGACTTATTGCAAATCTTTCAAATCCTGAATTTATGAAAAATGTTAATTCTATGGTTGAGGCAATCAAATCATGAATGGTTCATATGAATTCAAATGAATTTAGCTGAATCAAAGATTCGGATATCAATGAAATGAAAGAAAGTCTAAAAAATTGTAGTTCTATAGAAGATTTATTTAAAAAAGAATAATTATGGCTCAATTATTAGTTGTTTTAATTGTGCTTATCTCTGCAGTAAGTTTTCTGTTTTTTTGACCTCAAGATTCAATCAAAAATTTTTTTAATCCCACAAACATAAATTCTCAAGTGAAAGATGTACAAGATTGATTGCAGTGAATTACAAAAAAAGCGACAGAAACAATAGAAACTACAAAGAAAACAATCGACACAAAAATGGAACAAGCAAAAAAAGTACAAGAATCAGTTGAAAAAGTAAGCTGATCCATAAATGAGTTAAAACAGAATGTGGGTAGTTTGGCCGATGTTTCTTGAAATAGTTGATCTACCAAAACTTGAAGTGTCTGAAAAATCTGAAACACAAATACTTGAAGCAAAAAATAAATCTTAAAAAATACAAAATGCTATATTTTTGAATAATTACTTTCATTTTTGGAGTTCTGGTTATACTGGCTCCAGAGATACTATCCTATATAGTAGGATTCTTTTTTATGTTTATAGGAGCCAATCTTATAATTATGTTTTTTATCTGAAAAAACAATACAAACATCAACTTTTGAAATTTTAAATTTTTTATTAAAAACAAAGACAAAAATGATAGAAACAATTTTTAAAGTGTTTTTCATATCCATATTTTGTCTTTTCCCCATTTTGATTTGGGGATATATTTTTTCCTATTTTGATAATTCTAAACTGAATTTAAAGAGATTTTGAGCTTGAATTCTGGCTGGATGAATTTCGGTTTTTCCTGTACTTTTTCTTGAACCATTTTTATCAAACACTTTTAATAAATTTGATATTTTTTATTTGTTATCTCATTCATCTAGCTCATTTGAAATATTTTTATCAATTATAGTAATTACGTTTACTATTGCTATTTTTATAATTTTGAGTTCTGGAGCCTTTTTTATGAACAAATTATTTGATTGTATCAAAATATATTTAAAAAATATTGTAATATTTCTAATTTTTGCATTTATTTTTGTTGCTCTGTACGAAATTATGTGACTATTTCCTTTTTTGAATGAAACAATTGAAAATGC
>JAQUZJ010000003.1:17636-35794 GCA_028691375.1 Candidatus Altimarinota bacterium
AATTATTTGATTGTATCAAAATATATTTAAAAAATATTGTAATATTTCTAATTTTTGCATTTATTTTTGTTGCTCTGTACGAAATTATGTGACTATTTCCTTTTTTGAATGAAACAATTGAAAATGCCTTAGAAATTTCCTGAAATGTTTTTAATACTTTAAGATTACTAATCTGTTATTATCTTGTGATTTGATTATTGGAAGAATCATCCAAACATTTTAACTTTTTGGCAAGCTCGTTAAAAGAAGTTATATCAATAAAAAAATGAGTCTTATATTCTATATTTATAGCTCTATGATTTTGATTTATAGAAAATATTTTTTATGTTTTTACACTTTTATGAAAAGATTGATTATCTTCTACTTTAGTTACAACTTTTGTATTTAGGTCAATTTTTTCTGTTTCTGTTCACGTAGTCTGTAGTGTAATCCTCGGATATTTCTTTTCTCAGGCATTTTTGAAAAAATGATGAAATTTGCTTATTTATACAAAAATATTCTTTAGCTGAATTATTTTTAGTATTTTAGTTCATGGAATTTTTGATATTCTGCTCACACTTGGTTTTACAATGATAATTTTCATTTACTTTGTATTCAATTATATGTACACAACAAAGATTTTTTATAAGGAAGAAGTTTAAAATAAAATTAGATTTTTCAATTTTATATTGACTAAAAAATCCATTTTTTATAATGATACAGCGTATATATTTAATATTTTGATATGTTTAATATTGCATTTGCAACTTTTCGTGAACTTACTCGTAATAAAGTTCTTTATATAATTTTACTTTTTGGACTAGCTTTAATTTTTTTTAGTCTTTTTCTTTCAAGCCTTTCTTTGTGAGAAACAAATAAAATTGTTTTAGATTTTGGACTGGCTATGATTGAGATTTTTTGATTTATTACTGTTATTTTTGTGTGAAGTCAGCTACTTTTTCGTGAAATCGATGGAAGAAATATTTATCTAATTTTATCTAAACCAATAGCTAGATATGAATTTATTTTGTGAAAATTTCTAGGTTTTTCCTCAATACTTTTTGTGGCTATTCTTTTTCAGAGTATTATATTTTTCATAACATTATTTTTATCAAAAACACCTTTAACTATCTGGATTATTTTTTCGATTATTTTTATTTATCTTAAACTCATTATACTTTTTGCATTGATTCTTTTTCTTTCCACATTTATGTCTTCCATATTACTCATTATAATATCAATCCTTATATATTTCACTGCACATTCTGTATCGACCATTATTGATTTGGCTATAAAATCAAATAATACATTTTTTATCTATTTATCCAAATTTTTAGGTGTTATCTTTCCTAATTTTGAATCTTTAAATATCAAAAATTTAGTTTGAACAATACAAAATATTGATCCAAAATTTATTGTAATAAATTTGATCTATGCTTTAGTTTATTTGATTGTAATACTTATTTTTACAATTTTTATTTTTAATAAAAAGGAGTTTGAAAATTAGAATAAAAAAAATTGTTTGACTTATTAAAACTGAAAAAGATTATCCAGAAGAGTATAAAAACAAAGAAGTAGAATTTTTTTATAGAAAATTTTTTATAAACAAAAATGTTCTGATTCCAAGATTAGAAACTGAATCTCTCGTAAGAGAAACTATAAAAATAGTAAAAGAAAATAATATAAGTACTCTTATAGACGTCTGAACTTGATCATGAATTATCCCAATTTCAATCTGACTTGAAGTTCCTTTAAAAAGAATTATCGCTATTGATATAAGCAGAAAAGCTCTTAATGTCGCCAAAAAAAATGCAACAAACTTTAATTTAAATATTGAGTTCTATAAATCCTTTTTATTATTTGTTTTTTTTAAGAAAGAACATTTTAAATTTGATTCCAGTGTTGTAATCACTGCAAATTTACCTTATGTTAGAGAATGAGACACTACAAATCTGGGCAAAGATGTTATTTTTGAACCCAAAAAAGCTATATTTTGATGAAAAGTTACAGGATTTGAATTATATGAACAGTTGATACTTTTATTTTTTGATTTTATAAATTTTTTCAAACCAAAAGTTATTTTTCTTGTTTGTGAAATTGGCTTTGATCAAAAAGAATTAGCAATTAAACTTGTAGAAAAAATTTGATTTAAGGATTATTATTTTGTAAAAGATACAAGCTGAGTTGAAAGAATTTTAGTTATTAAATGAATTATTTCCTAATTTTTCAAAAAATGTTTGAAAAAATGAATATAAACAAACTTTTTGGAAAAAAAGAATTTCAGACATCTTTATTTTTTTCTAAATTAAAGACTTTTTTTGTTTCTAGTGGCAAAGAAGAGCTTTTTTCTCATATTAAAAAAGTAAAAATAAATGGTGGTAATTTTACAATAGAAACCAATAAACCTATTGTGAACACAGAATTAAAACATTTTTATAGTGATATTGTTAACATAGCCAAAGAAACTGTTAATATTTTCTGAATTAAGTTTTCTGGTGATATAAAGATTATTTTTAAGTAAATTTAAATAAATCGTAAAACTTCAAAATGAATATAAAAAAATTTTTACTATTTCTTTTTCCTTTATTTTTACTAGTTTCTTGTTCCAATGAATATTTTGACTTTCACTTAAAAAATCAAATTTTTGAACAAAAATCCGCAAATTTAAAGCAAGAACTTGAAGTATTTTCAGCAGAAAAAGTCCAAGAAAAACAATTGGAATTTTATTCTACACCAGACAAGAATGTATTAACAAAACTTACAGATCTTATTGATAAAGCCAAAAAAAGAGTTTATCTTGAAGTATACATTCTTACAGAAAAAGAGATAATTAAATCTCTTAAAAATGCAAGGACAAGATGAATAGATGTCCAAATTATACTTGAAAAAAATGTTTATTGAGCTTGAAACATAAATAAAAAGGCTTTTGATTCTCTAACTGCATCTTGAGTAAATGTTTATTATGCAAATAATGACAATTATGTTTTCACACATTCAAAATTTTTTGTTTTAGATGATAAATATGTGATATCTACTTGAAATATGTCTTATAGTACTTTTATTTATAATAGGGAATTTTTACTTTTGTGAAGTGATAAAGAAAATCTTGATGTTATTTTGAATATTTTTGATTCTGATAAAAAATGAGAAAAGAAAATTGTTTCAAATAATTCTTTGGTTATTTCACCCTTTGATTCTTTTTCAAAAATCACTACAATTCTTGGTTCAGCCAAAAAATCTATTTGGATTTATGATGAAACCTTTTCAGATGAAACCTTAAAAAATTTATTGGCAGAAAAGAAAAAAACCTGAATTGAGATAAAAATTTTAATTTGAGATTCAAAAAAAATAACATCAAACAAAGAAGATATTGAATTTTTCAAAAAAAATTGAATCGAAATTAAATATCCCCAAAAACCATTTGTACATGCAAAAGCTTTTTTAGTTGATAATGATGTAATGTATATTTGAAGTATAAATTTCACTACAAATTCAATGAAAAATAACAGAGAATTGGGAATTATTTTTCGTAATAAAAATATTAATAATGATTTTATTGATATTTTCAACCAAGATTTTCAGTAAAAACTTTGAAAGAGCACAAAATAGATTATAATCAAAAAGAATTTTATTTACTTTCATTTAGTATGAAAAGAACATTCTTTATAATTGTTGTTTTTGTTTCAATAATACTCATTATTCTAAGTCTTTTGTCATGATCCAAACCATGAAAATATGATGGCTTTTCTTTTTTAAATAGTGATATTACTTTAGATAAAGAGGCCGATATCTTTTATAAAGCACTTAGTTTTACATGAATACCTCAATGAGATTTTAATCACTGATCTATCGATGGTTTTTATTATCAATCAGAGTCAAAAGAAGAACCATTTAAAATCAAAAAAACAGATAATAATATACAGATAGTTCTTGGAAAAGGAGTTTTTTTATTCTCTCTAAATGATATCTTTTATAATTACACTGTGTCTTCAGGTGATTATAAAATATTACCAATTTGAAAATGAATATTTCTTATAAATAATTTGTCCTGAGCCCCTATTTTCTATTCTTATAATTCTATTTTGGATGTTAACTTTTTGGACAAGTCACAAAAACCAAAGGAAAATTTTAAAATTTTTCCCTCTTTTTATTTTAAATATAATACATATGATTCCAAGGTAAGTAGTTTTTCTTGAGGTATTTTAGTTGAATCAGACCTTAAAAACTTTTATTATCTTGATTATAAAGACAAAGATTTTATAAATAAGATTTTTTGAGGTGGTAATCTACAAAAAAAATTCTTGGAAGTTTCTTTAAAAAGAATAAATGAGGAAATTAACAAAAATAATAAAGCTTATAGGGACTTTTTGATTAATGATTTCAATAATCCTATTACAAATGATTTACTTACAAAATATCCCAATTTATTTTTTAATGAAACAAAAAAAGGAGCTTTTTATAAGAACGAACTTACAAAAAATATTTTTTTACTTTTGAATGCTATAGAAAAAAATAATCAAGATGATTATGACAAATATAAAGACCTGATAAAGAAAAACTTTAATGATATGAAATTTTCTCCAGAAGTTTTAGCATCTGGACAAGAAATTATCAAAAAATATTATTATTTTTATAATTATTGAAATATTTACACTGATTGAACCAATATAATAAAAAAAGATAAACTAAGTTATGTTAATGTAATAAAAGAGATTTTTGATCCAAAACAATATAGGGAAGATTATTTCTCAACATTATCAAATCTTTATATGTCTTATGATTTTAATTTTATAGATCATGATTTATTAGAAAGGTATTTAAACGAATATTTTTCTTATCTAGTTGAAAATAAAATAAACGAAAAAGATTATCCGAATTTTATATACTTTGCAAGTAAATATTTGGCAGCCAATTTATGATTTACGGAGAATTCTTATAATATTTTTTCTAATCTTACTAAATTAAACAATAAATATATAAACTCTTGAGCTAAAGGTGATAACAAAATTGAAAAAATATCTTTGGCATTTACCAATTATTCCGAAATATTAAGAGGTTTTTATGCAAACATAATTAACACTTATTTTATTTATAGATGAGAAGACATAATTCTGCTCAAAAGTAATTATGTGTCATGAGGTTCTGTTAATTTGCCAAACAATATTTTAAATTCTTTAAATGCTCTAGATAGTCTTATTTGAGATGAATTAAATCTTTCAAAAAAATGAATTGATATCAAACAAATAAATTCAACTACACTTGAAGAATTACAAAAATTGTACGAAAAAATTGATAAAATATATGAAATTGTTGTTTCATATTGAGAATATACCAAAGATATAAATCTGAATGACATTACAAGAAGCACCACTTGAATTAAATTGAATAGTTCTCAAGAGAAACTTTCTAGAGAAAACCTCACTGAATACCTATCACAATTTAATGGACTTGATTTGAACACATTAAGAATATTAAATGATTTTTCAAAAGATTGATATTATAAAGTAATGATTGATATTAAAAGTAGTGCAAGTATTTTTGAATTTTCCTTTGATCTTTATCCTGATTGACATTATGTGAATAATTTAATAAGGAAAGATAAAAATGCTAAAGCAGTTGAGGGGAATAAGAACAAAGATCAGTTCAAAGAACTGTCAATATCTCTTGATAAAAAACAAGAATATATGAAAAAAAAAGCTGAATGAAATGTAAAACCTGAAGATAAATACAAGACTGATTTTAAAAATATATTTGAACTTATTTATATTTTTGGTTCTAGCCCTAGCCAAAGTAATATTGTCCCAATAAATAATACTTCTGACAACGAATATAATAATATGTCTGTTGAGATGAAAGCATTTATACAGAAAAATCTTATAGATTGAGATTTTAAAAATATAAACGAAACTTTTCCAATTTGATTTAACAATATTAAAGCTGAAGTTCAAGATAATTATGGGTGGTATAAAATAGAAATTTTTGGCATAAAAAAGAGTTTTAAAATCAAAGATACCGATAAAACATACAATCTTAATATAGGTTCAAAATATGTTTTTACAAAAAAACACTTTTTTAATACAAATTTTATTGCGACTATCAAAAAATGAGAAAAGGAAGAAACTGCATTTAGTGGAAAGGTGATTTATTTTCTGCCAGAAAGAATTGAGGTACTGCTCTTAGAAAAATATTTCAAAGATCTTAGTTATTACATAGTTACACTAGATAAAAACTATAATTGACAGAATGAGATAAAAATAGATCTTGAAAACAAGATTATTATCTTGGATTGAAAAAAATATCCAGTTTCTTTTGCTGATAAAAAAAATTAATTTTTAAATTATTTTTATGAAAAAACATTTTAACAAAAAAAAATTGGTTTCTATTATTGTAATATTTGGAATAGTTTTTTCTGTTCTGGTTCCTCTTATTTCTATTTTTATTTTGGACAAAGTGTCCAATGTATAAAGGATTATTCTAATTTTATCTCATAATTTACTAGACCAGGTTGTCTATAAAAATTTATTTTTTTATTTCAACAATCTGTTATTTTCGTTGTGTATTTAAACTGTATTTCAGAAGAAGAATTTAATTTCGTATCAAAATAGAACCAGAAAACCGTAAAGTTTTTGTTTGAATCATCTATTTTTATATCTTTATTATCATTATCAGAATTCATAAGTTTTGAACCTTTTGGGACGACAATTCTTACAAATTGTTTATTGTCTCATTTTCATTCAATTATCATCAATTCTCACCTTTTCTTTTTAGAAATTTTTAATGTATCAAATAATTTATTTATTTCAATTTCTTCTGCTTCTTCAAAAGGATTTGTAGAAATCAATTTAAAACTATTTTCTTTTTCACAACCAGCAACATCTTTTGAACTTATAGTAAAAAATCTGTGTACATTTCTATCACTTTTATTTCAAGAAATTGAAGTAAAAACGGGATAAATCCAGTTTCAGTTGTCTCTTTTCCAATTCTCAATCATTTTTGTATCATTTATTAATTTTTGGATTTCTTCATCACGGGATGCAAAAAGGATTTCTCATTTTTTGAGATTTTCTAAAACAATTTTTAAATATCATACATAATCTCATTTTTCCTTTAATTTTTCCTCAAACTTTTTTATAAATTCAAAAAGTATATCTTTTGGAGTTTCTTTTTTACCAATTTTTGCTTCTACAAGAGCAGACATTACCAAAGAAAAGTTTTTATCACCAATATCTAAATTGAGAGAGTCCATATGAATTGGTCAATATTTTTTCAAAAAATCCATAACTATTCACTGGTTTATTGCCACAAGATTATCTATACTTCAACCTCAAGATTTTTCATAGAAAAAGTTCAACTTCTTGGCACTATCTTCAAAAAGAATACTATAATTTGCATCTCTTAATCAATAATTTGAAGCGATTTTATTTAATCATTCTGGCGGAGTTTCTTTATAAGGAAAAAGATTCCAATCATAATAATAAATATCTTTTTTTTCGTAATCAAGCACTTGTCATTTATAAATTCTTAGGTTTATCACGCTTCAAGGAAATCATCCACTTGCCCTTATTTCATCTCTATTTTGGTTTAAAATAAGTATTTTTTGAGGAGATTGATCTCAAAGCAATTTGAGAACAACATCATAATTGTTTACAAAAATTGCTAGATTTGAATTGATTTCTTTCATTGTTCAAATTGCTTCGTCAAATTTATCTTTAGAAATTTTGTCTCAAATTTCTTTGATTTGTTCATAATGAATAATGGCACTGGAAAGGTATTCGTGAATTTGTTTTATTTGAGGTTCTTTTTCTTTCAAAAAATCAGTGATCTTAATTTTTTGTCCAGTTTTTTCTAATTCTTTGGATTTTTGCGTATATTCGGAATAAATTTCAGTTGATATATTTAATATTTCTCATATCTCATAACCACCAAATATCACATTTGAAGCAGTTTTTACATCTTTATTTGAATAAATTTTGTTATTAAGAGCAAAATCTATTGGTGTAAAAATAGTTTTAAGTTTTATAAAATCATTTTTTATTTTGATACTTTCTGCATAAACTGTAGCTAAATCTCTGGTTTCTTTTAGTGCATAAATTTTCTTGTATTGAGTAATTGTTTCATTTAAAACATAGTTTTTCAGTCAAATTCAAAAAAGTAAAATCGCGAAAAACAAAATTATTGTAACAGATAACATCTCTATTCAAAGCCTCGAAACAAAAAAAATTCTTTCCTTGTTGTTTTTATAAAATCTTTTTGTTCTTTTTTGTAATTTGATTCTTAGACTTACATCCAAAAAAATGTCAGGATATTTTTTCTTACTTTCTATTACATTATAATTTCTTATATCCAATGAAAAATATGGAATTTTTGGGTATTTTATAAGCGAAATTGGATTCACTCTTTTTTTAATTTTAGAAAAAAATTTATTTTTCGGGATTTTTAAGATCTCTTCTGTATTTTTAATGTTCAATTTTGTAATTTTAATAATTTTTTTCAATCAGAGATTGATATTCTTTTTAAAATTTGAGCTTATAATATCATTAAAAATATTTTTTGGATTATGTTTAATGGCTTGTAAATTGGCTTTTTCAAAAACAGCAGTTACATCTACTTTTGGACTCAATCAACTGGATAGGTCATTTAATGTGTCTATTTCTACTATATTCTCCATTAAAAATTGATAAAAACTAATTATCTTTTATAATTCAAATTATACAGATTTTTCCAAAAAAGAAAGTTAGATATAAAAATATCTTTAGTGAGAAACTCCACTTACTCTCTGCCACGACAGTTCGTTTTCCATCTTATCGATGAGGCTAAGAGGTATAATGAAATTAAAATAATCCAAAATTTAAAATTTAAATCACCTAAATATGTCTGAAAATACTATTATTTGTCCAAAATGCTGAACTAATATCAATCTTGATGAAATCTCCAAAGCAAAATATAACGAAGATTTGAAGAAAAATGAAGAAAAACTCAAAGAAGATTTTGCCAAAAGAGAAGAGGAAATCAAAAAAGAAATGTGGATAAAAGCTTTGAAAGTCGCAGAAGAGAAGCAACAAGAAGAAATAAAAAAGAGAGAATTAGAAACTATGGATTTAAAAAATAGGCTCGGGGAAGCAGAAAAAAAACAGCAAGAATCCATAAAACAAGAGCTCGAGCTTCGTAAAAAAACCAGAGAGCTTGAGGAAAAATCAAAAAATCAAGAAATTGAAAATGCTAGGAAATTAGACGAAGAAAGGAAAAAAATGGCTGAAGAAATAGAAAAAAATCAAGCAAAACTGATGGAAGAAAAACTTTTAATAATACAGGAAGATCATCGTAAAAAAGAATTGGAAAAAGATAAACAAATGGACAATCTCAAAAAATCTCTTGAAGAAGCAAATCGCAAAGCAATGCAATGATCCCAACAAATTCAATGAGAAATTCTTGAAAATGAATTAAAAAATATTTTAATATCCAAATTTCCAATTGATATAATTGAAGATATTGCAACCGGAAAAAGATGAGCTGATGTTGTACAAAAAGTAAGGAATAATTATTGACATGAATCTTGAGTAATAGTATGGGAAGCAAAAAATACTAAACATTGGACCGAAAGTTGGGTTGTAAAATTGAAAGAAGATAGATTAAGAGTATGAGCAGTAGTATCTATAATAGTAACTACCGATTTGCCAGAATGAATAAAATATTTTTGATTTTATAAAGATATTTATGTTACTGATTGGGAACATATTGAGGTATTAACACAAATTTTAAGAGAACAAATAATTTCAATGGATAAACTTAAAAATTCACTTGTTTGAAAGGATGAAAAAATGGAAGTAATTTATAATTATCTTACATCTACCGAATTTAGAGATAAAATTCAAAATGTGGTTGAAGCATTTAGTACAATGAAAAATGATCTTGAAAAAGAAAAAAGGGCCATGGAAAAAATTTGGTCAGCTCGTGAAAAACAACTTGATAGAGTTATGTTAAACACGACTAGACTTTATTGAGATATGGAATGACTTATTTGATCAAAGCTTCAAAAAATTGATTATCTAGAGCTTGAAACCGAAAATGCAGAATAGTTATTATGACATATAGACACAATAACCTTCATTATCATTCTGAAAAATAGGCTTAATTGTAAATAATATGTGGCTAAAATAAGGAGTATTTTGTATTATCACACAAGATACCCCTTATTTATATAGACAAATAGAATATTTAAAAAACTCAATGGCAAGTGAGATTTTTTTGTAGTTTTTCAGTGTTTTTTTAAGATGAGAGCACCATATTTCTAAAAAGATTGCAAGTTTTTATGGTATTATAAAAAATAACTAACAATCTTTCAAAAAAATCAATTTTTCATTATTATCTTGATTTACTCAAAAATCTTTTTATACTCTTGGTATTCGTATTTAGGTATAATTTTTTGAAGGTTTAATTTCTAGTTTCCATTTTTAGAATTTTTAACTTTAATATTATGTGTGTTTTTTGCAAAATCATAAATAAAGAACTTTCAGGAGAATTTGTTTTTGAAGACCAAAATTTGATTGTTATAAAAGATTTATATCCACAAGCCAAGACACACTATCTAATTATTCCAAAAAAACATATTTCTACAATTTCTGATATAGAGGATCATGATAGAGATTTGATATGAGGATTGTTTTTAGTTGCTCGTGATTTAGCAAAAAAAGAGAAAATTCTTGGTTATAAATTGAATTTTAATGTTTGAAAGGAGTGATGACAGGAGATTATGCATGTACACCTCCATTTTTTAGCTAATTAAAAAATATTATGAGTTTTTGATTAAACCAGTTTCTTACGAGAAAAAATATATTCTTTGTAATAATAGGAATTCTTTTAGTTTGAGTCATTTATTTGGCATATTCTATTAATCAGCCCAATCCAAATGCTAAGTCTTCAAAAGAATTCAATGTTTGGGTAGTTGGAGATGACACCGCAGGATTTGATGACATCGCTAAATGATTTAAAGCAAAATACAAAGAGTATGCAAACTACAATATAAAATTTACGAAATTTAGCTCATATGAAGACTATGAACAAACATTGACTAGTGTTTTTTGAGATTGATGGTCGCCTGACGTGTTTGTTGTAAATAATAACTGATGACAATTACTAGAAAATAAAATTTCTCTTATATCTACAAAAAAGATAAGCACAAACGATTTTTCAAAAAGATTTAACAAAGTTTTTGATAGTCTTATTTATGACAAAGAAGAAGAAATTAAAAAATGAAAAAAAGAAAGAGTGGTATGAATAAAATGAATTCCTCTTTGATATGAAACAATGGGCGTTTTTTATAATTGGGATCAAATAAGAACTGTTCCAGATACTTGGCAAGACTTAAATAAAGAATTATGAAATAATACAACAACTTGAGATGAAGATAGTGACAAATCATCAGATTCTACTCAGGAAGGCTCATTTTCAACTATATGAATTTGATTATGAGCAGATTTTGTAGCCTCTTTTGAAGATATATTTTCTTTACTTGCAATACAAAATTGAGTTGATACTTACCAAAAACTAGATAAAGATTGAGAGAAAATTTTATCTAACTATGTTAATAATTATTGAATTGACCAAAACAATGCTTTTTCTAGGCTAAAACAAGAGATGATAAAAGATGAAACAAATAATTTGGATTTGTTTGCAAAATGAAAAGTATGAATGATTATTGGGTATCCATCTTTACTAAAACAGATAGAATTGGCCATTAAGAGATCTGGAGGAAATAATGTTTTGAATAGTAAAAACCTAAGAACTTGACCAATTCCACAAAATTCTAAAGATAAAGATCAGGCAAAAAATCTTGTAAATTACAATTATTTTGCATCATCCAAAATTACAAAGAATAGAGATATGGCAGAAAATTTTTTACAATATTTATCAACACAAGAAGCAGAAAAAAAATATTTAAATAATTTTCCTTATTATTTGTCAGCCCAAAAAGAATTAGAGGAATATAGATTAAAACAAAATATTAGCAATGAGTATACGAAAGTAAGTTATGAGAGTTTTAATACCCCAGAAAATTCTTTGCATAATTTTGAAAAATGATTAAAAATGCAATTCGATAAATTTATTACAAAAAAATTTGTAAATATTGATACTTTTGAAAATGATAAATTTTCTACTTTAATAAAGTGATTAATAGCAAATATAGATTGTAATATAAATCATTTGATAAAAAACACTGATTTTGAAACGGAATGTAATTAGATAATAAAATTTACTAGTATTTTGCTTTTATTTGATAATTATGTTATAACTAGTTCGCAAGTTTATTTTTAAGATTTATGCATGAGTAAGTTTAGTATAAAAATATTAGTAGGGACATTATTGGTTGCATCTGTGGCATTCGTATGTTTTGCTGAAGATAATAATGTCTTAGATGCTTGTGGTGTAAATGGTATAAATTGTTCTATGGATAATTGAATAAACAATGCATCAAATTGAGTTATTGAAATAGTAAAAAATAATAATTGATTCAAGGACTATGTACAAAACACAATAATAAAAAATATTTTGGCTTTTTTGTGAATTTTTGCAGTTGCACTTGCTATTTATGCTGGATTTATGGTTATGAATGCCAATTGAGACGAGGCAAAAGTTAAAAAATGAAAAACTATACTTTTTCAAGTTATTATGTGAATGTGATTGATTTTTCTAGCTTGGGCGATAGTTAGCTTTGTTGTTACAAAGGTATTTACCTTTGATATATTTTCAAATCAGGTGTATGCCGCAGATGTAAAAAAAAATTTTAATGATTACAAAAGGGATTTAGAAAGTCTAAAAACAGACTTAGAATCAGAACAAAAAATAAATTGAAGAATAAGTTCAGTGAATTTAGCCAGGCTTACTAGGCTTGTTGATAGTGCTTCCAAAACATTACCCGACAATGACAATGTGATATTCAATGAAAATATCAAAAAAAAAATAGTTACAAATATCAAGATGGTGGAGAAATATCCAAACTCCAGTACGGCATTAACTGATTTAATTGCCTCATTAGATGCTTTTATCAACAAACTCAAAATCCTTCAAATAACATCTAAAATATTTGTCACCCCTCAATCTTATTGAAATGCACCTTTTACAGTTACGCTAAGAGCTTCTGATACGGTTGATCCAACAGGAAACTCAGTTCCCTCAGAAAACTATACTTGGTTTGTAAAAGATTCTACTTGAGTAAGAAAAAATATGTGACATGGACCATCGATACCTTTTACTTTTCAAAAGGAATGAACCTACTTCATATATTTAGAAATAATTTCATCGAGAAGAAATAGCGCAGGATACCAAGATGTTCTGCCTTTTGTTAAGGAAGTTAAAATCGATGTATGACCAGCAATAGGTTACATTAAATTTTACATAAATAAAGCCAATGTTTCTTGATTAGATATTTTTAAAATTACGCCAAATGCTTGAAAATCTTGAGTTTTGTTAGATGCCTCTTCATCATATCCAACATGAAGTACAACTTTTAAAACTACAACTTGGGATTTTTGAAATTGAAATAAAACTACCTACAATTGATCTCCAAAAACTGAAACTCAATATTATTTTAATGAATGAGTGTATGATATTTTGCTTACATTAGAAACAAATGAGTGAAAAAAAATAGAAAAAAAAGTTAGATTACAAGTAAAAAAACCTATAGCATCCATTGCATCAGAGAAAACAACTTGATTTATAGGTGATGAATTTAAATTTAGTGCAAATTCCTATTTAGAACAAGATGCTGCGTTTAAATACAATTGGGAAATACAGGATTTATGAACTGATGAAACTGTTTTTAGATATACTCATCCAAATTTGTCGTATACTTTTAAAAAAGTTTGAAGATATGCTGTAAGACTTACTACAACAGCTACAAATTGAGAGGTTGATTCTGATTCTTTTGTTATAATTATAGATTGAAAATGACCTAAAGCTGTTTTTGATGCCGTAAGAGATAATCCTGAAACTCCTAATATATTTGTTTTAGACTGATCAAAAAGCTACGATCAAGATTATGCAAATACCAAACTAAAATATAAATGGTATATAGATTGACAAGAAATTGAACTTACAAATGCAACTAGATGATGAGCCCTTGGCAAATATATTTTTAATTCTTTATGAACACATAAAATAACTCTTGAGGTTCAAAATGCAGAATGAAAAATTTGAATGGTAACAAAGGAAATAGAAATAATATCATTACTTTGAGTTAAGTTAGTAATTTCACCTAGAATTGCTTTAATATGAAGAAATATGAATTTTGTAGCTGAGGCTAAAAATGTTGCTTCATATGAATGGGATTTTTGAGATTGAGAAACAGTGGTTACATCTGTGTGAAGAGCGGCACATGCTTATAAGAAATCATGAAAATTTTCTGTAGCATTGACCGTAAGAAATTGAGCAGATAGCAATACAATAACCAGATTTGCTTATATAAAAACTTCAGATTCTCCTTTTGCTTTGATAAAAATTAAAAAAGATGCAGACGAACTGAGGTCTACTTTAAAAGCTTGTAATTGACAGGAAGCATATGTTATTAATAGGGCCGATAATTATACATTATCTGCTGAAGACAGTGTAAATGTTGAAGGAATAAAATCAGAGAATCTTAGTTATTCATGGACTGTTCTTGATAAATCTTCCAGTCAAGAATCTTTTTCTTTTAAATTTAATGATCTCGGATGTTATCCAATCAAGCTTACAGTAAAAGATAAAAAAAATAATAAATCTGCAACAATAAAATCTTTTGTTAAAATTGAAAATCTTCCTCCAAAAATATCAGGAATTTCAATATCAGCACAAAATAAAACAGGTGATCCTATAGTACTTAATATTAAGGCCAATAATGCGGTAGATCCAGATTGACTAATAACTTCTTATCTTTGGTATTATTATACTGATTCAGATCCAGAACCTCAAGGATTTCGTATTACCTCAAAACCTGAAACTGCTTTTGTCATACCAAAAATGCCAAGCGAATACAATTGATGATACTATTATTTTAATGTAATTGCTGAAGATACGAATTGAGCAAAAACCAATCTTGAAGAAAATTCTTGAGAAAAGTACTCGGTACCAATATTTACTTGAGATAATGTTAATATTCCTATAATAGATCTAAAAACCTCAAATACTTCAATAGCAGTATGAGATGAAGTAAAATTTGATGTAACTATTAAGAATTTTTTGTGAAAAGAACTTAAAAATAATATTGAGTACAAATGGGATTTTGATTGAGATGGATTTTATGATAAGACAACTACTGATGCTTCTGTTGTGTATAAATATAGTAAACCATGAGTATTTACAGCAAAAGTAAAAGTAAACAATAAAGGAATTTCCAATACAAAAAGTCAGTTAATTTCTGTAAAAAATGTTTTAAAATCAGATTTTAAAACATTAGCTATATGAGATAAACTAGTTTTATTTAATATTTCTACCTGATTTTATAGCACAGCCAAGTGGAAAGTTTGAGAAATAACTGCCACCAACCCTTATTTTTTTGTGCAAGATTATTCAGATATTTGAGATTATCCAAGTTCAGTAACACTTGATATTTCGGATTGACAAGACATAGCAACCAAAACGAAAGAAATTAAAAAAGATACAAGAACAACTTTAATAGTAAAAAAATTATCAGATAAGTTAGTTTACTTTACATATCCAGAAACAGATAAAGAGACCATCCACATTAAAGACTCAAATCAAAAATTATTTGTATATTTATGAGCATCTAAATGAACTATTAGTAAATATTCAATTGATATGGATACATCAGTTGATTCTGATCTCAATTGAACAAAAGATGATGATGAGGACAACAAAAATACAGAATCTTATGTAAAATGAGATCCTTTTGTGATAAAAGATTTTTCCACAAGATGAAAAGAAAGTACAATGAGACTTACTATTTATGATGAAAACTGAAAAACTCTCCAGTCCAAAGATGTGAATGTAGTTCTAGATTTTGTTCAAGATGTAGTTTTAAACGAACAAACATTGACTTGATCTATTTCTGAAATTGATAGAGTAAATTTAGAAAGATTGAAAAATCTTATTAAAGATCTTCCAGAAAAAGACAGACTTATAATGATGCAATATTATGTTAAATTACAAGAAAATTGGTTTGATTCAAGAGAAAAAACAAGAATCATAATTGATTTTGAATCTTATATTGAAAATGAGTCTCCTTTGGATAAACAAAAGAAGGGTGAATTTTATACTTTGCTTGAGTGATTTTTGGTGTCCGATGGGCAGATGAATGATCAAGTTACTCTTGCGGCAACAACCCTAAAAAACCTTATTCCAACAAAAAGTCCGAATTATCAAAAAATAACTTGATTGTTGGACGAAATACTCTCCCATCCGACAGATTTAGAAAAAAATAAAGAATTATGAAAACAAATTTTAGAATTAGTAGAAAAAGACAATACAATTGAAAATAATGATAAATTAATAATAAAAGCTCAATTGAAGACAATAATAGAGTCTGGAGCAGCTCCAGAATGAGTAAATATTGGAGATGCTTGAGATCAAGGTAATACCAGTTCTCAAGGAGGCGGATCAATTTTATGAACAATATTTAAGGTATTATTGGCTATACTAGGTGTGATATGATTGTTATTTGGATGATTATATGTTTATTTTTTGAAAACTAAAAAAGAGGAAGATACAGATGTATGATTTCAAGATTTTATCATAGAAAAATTTTTAAGTTGAAGGCAGAAGGAGGAAATAGATGAGTATCAAGATGAAGATATATTGTCTTGATTTTCTAGTGAACCAAAATTGCATGAAGAAGAAAAAGGGGAAGATGGTTCTATTTTATGAAAACAGGAAGGAACAGAACAGTCTAATTGAGTACCAGATTGGTTAAAATGAGTGAATTCTTGACAAACAGAAGATGAAAACAAGGAAGATAATGTTGATGTTTCTTGAAATAAAGAAAACGAAACACCGGATTGGCTTAGATGAACTTCAGATATAGAAAGTAACTTTGAAAATGAGGAAGAGGACACTGCTCTAGATTGGCTTAAATGACAAACAAAAGAAGAAACACAAGATATAGATGTTGAAGAGGAAAAAAAAGAAGAAAATACTCTCACTCCTTCGTTTCAAGAATCAGAATTGGATGTTCAGAAAGAGCAGGAACAAGAAAGAACTGATGAAAATGATAATAATAAACAATCTATTCAATCTGAGGAACCTAAAATGGAAATAGAAAATATTCCTGACTGGTTAAAATGAGATGAGCAAGAAGAAATTATCAAAGAAGATAATGAGGAAGTGCAGGAACAAAAAATCCTTGAAGATGCTTCAGTTTTGGTTACCGAAGAAGAACCCAAAACAAAAGATGCTAATTTGCCTGATTGGTTAAAATGAGATGATCAACAAGAAGAGATGTTTGAGGATGAAGAAAATGTTTTTGAACAAGATGAAAAAAAAGAAAATAAAATTGAAAGTGTTTATGGAAATGTTGGTAAAAAGGATAACAAAAAGAAAAAAACGTATAAAACTGATGTTGTTCCAGATTGGTTAAAGTGAGTAAATGAAAAAGAATTAGAAAAAGAAATTGAAGAAGAATTATCTGATAAGCCAAATATGACAGAAAAAAAGAATATTAAAAGAAAAAAAGACTCATCAAAAAAACCAGGCATAAAAAAATCTGAACACCAGATTAAGAAAGAAAACAATAAGGAAAAATGAAAGTCCTCTGATGAAATGGATGATATTCCAGATTGGTTAAAATGATCAGTTTAGTAAAAAAACCGGGACCGTAAATAAACTAACTTGCATATAACCACTTATCTCTTTTTAAGAAATTATCGAGTATCTGATAAAATACATCAAAAGATATATTGTATTTTCTGACATGAAGTTTTAAAATTGCCCAGTAGTTCTCAATTGGATTGAAGTCAGGAGAATGTGGTGGAAGACAGAGGAGTTTTATTCCTCTTTTTCGGCTTAATTGTAAAAAGTGTGTAGCTGGAATGAGTTAGTTTTTACCAATCAAGAGAGAAAGAATTAGTTTAATTTCCTGAAAGAAAAATCCATAAATTGAAATAAATTTTGGTATACTCACAGAAAATTAAGGTGAGCTAGAAGTCATATAAAAAATGCAATTCCATATATGTTTTATTTTTTAGATAATGAAA
>JAQUZJ010000058.1 GCA_028691375.1 Candidatus Altimarinota bacterium
TTTTTTAGTAAATTATCTTTAGCTTCATCAATAGTTTTATGAATAGTGTCATATTTTTCTTTTAATTCCTTTTTTACAACTAATGTTGATAATTTATCTGAATTAAATTGCTCATTATAAGGTTCAATAACAAATATTTCTTCTGGTAATAAATTTATATCATTATTATCTTTTATAATTCTAGTTGTAATTCTTTCAGGGAAAATCAGATCTTTTGAATTTTGGTTTTTACTTAAATCTTTAAAAGTTTTTGCAAAAGATGTTTTCATTACTCAATTTGGTGCATAAATCGCAAAAGATTTTTTTGATGAAAAATCAAACTCAGTTTCATTAAGTTTTTTTATTCAATAACAATTTTCTAAATCTAAAATAAGTTTTTGCATATTTTATGAAAAATAAAAATCTAAAATAACCTTTTTTCACAAGCTTCAAAATATTCTTTGTTTAGTTCTATTCAAATAAATTGTCTTTTATATTTTATTCAATAAATCATCAAACAGTTTTATTACATCTCTATCTTCTCAAATGTTTTTTAAATATTGGTCTAAATCTTCAAATTTTATAGTGAAAAATTTATTAAACAAATCTCTTCATCTGATAATATTAGTTGTTTGAGGAATAAAGGAATTAGTATATCTAACTTTTTCATTCATATAAAACAAAATTGGAATAAAATCTTCTTTTTTATCAATTTTTAAGGTTTTTACTAATCAAGAATAAGTTTTTATCATTTTTCTGTTTAAATCAACAAATTTTCAAGTATCATGATCATCATTATATTTTGCTTCAAGATAATATATTTTTCAATCTCTTTTATCTTTAAATAAAATATCTATATCGTGTTTAACTTTTAGTAAATCATCGTTATTTTTATTTTTATAAATTTCATCTATTAACAAAGCAAAATTCTCATCAACTTTTAAATTATTATTTCATTCTTGTTGAGAATCTATGTATTTATCAATTATTGAACTTGTTTTATTATCACAATAAACTTCATTTCATATTCTTTTTCAAGAGTATTCATCTAATATTTCTAAATGATTTTCATTTTTTATTATTAAATGCATTAACTCTTCTATAAAATTTCAAAATTTGATATTTAAACTTTGTAATATTCATCAAAAAACTCTGTATTTAACAGGTACAAAGTGAATTTTATCTTTATGAATTTTTCTAAATTTTATAACATTTTTATCAGAAGCACTTTCATTTATAAGTTTTGTAATAGCTTCTAAAATAATTTTTTTAATTTCATCATTCATAATTTTTATAGTTAAATAGTAATAAATTGTTTAATATATTTTTGTCTTATTTCATCTAAAAGTAAAACTTTATTATCTTTAAAAACATACCAAAACTTCCATCAATTACATGAAGGAGATTCTTGAATTAAAGCTCAAATTTTATGAATAGATCAAACTGTCTTTTCATATTCCAATAATCAATTTTTTAAAATTTTTGCTTTTTTATCATATCTTTTTTTTGTATATAAAACATCTCATTCTTTTATTAAATTATTTTTTACTAAATCTTCAAAAGGTACTTTTATTTGACTTTCTTTAGGTTCTTCTACCCAACTTGCTTCTTCAATTTCATGTTTTATACTATCAATTCTTTTTTGTGCAATTTTTATATACTTTTCTTCTCTCTCAAATCAAATAAAATTTCTTCATAATTTTTTAGCAACTGCTCAAGTAGTTCAAGAGCCAAAAAATGGGTCTAAAACTATATCTCATTTTTTTGTAGTTGATAAAATAACCCTTTTTAGAAGTTCTTCTGGTTTTTGTGTAGAATGTGCTTTTTTTCAATCTTCTCATTTTATTCTTTCGTTTCAAATACAAAGTCAAATCTGCCAAACTGAAGTCATTTGTCTGTCTCAATTATACTTTTTCATCAATTTATGATTGAAAGTATATTTTTTATAATCTTCTCATTTACTACACCAAAGCAAAGTTTCAGTTGCATTTGTAAATCTAGTTCAAAGAAAATTCGGCATAGGATTTGTTTTGTACCAAGTAATATCGTTTAAAACCCAAAATCATAAATTTTGCATTATATTTCAAACTCTAAAAATATTATGATATGATCAAATAACCCAAATAGCTCAAGAGTCTTTTAATATTCTTTTACATTCTTTAAGCCAAGAAATACAAAAAGTATCATAATCTTCAAAAGAATCAAATTTATCCCAATTATCAAAAACTCAATCAACTTTTGAATTATTTGGTCTATATAATTCGTTTTTTAATTGCATGTTATATGGAGGATCTGCAAAAATTAAATCAACAGATTTATCAGGTATTTTTTTTAAATTTTCTATACAATCTCATTGTATTATTTTATTTACAAAATTATCTATTTTCATCTTTTAATAATTAGTAATTAATAAATGTTTTACATCTTTATCGTTTCTATTCATAAAACTTACAAGATATTTTTTATCAAAAGTTTGTATATTTAAATTTTTATCATTGTATAAATCAAAAATGAAATCAGTATTTTTAATAATCATCATCCATTTTGCTTTGCAATCTTTTATCAAATAATTTGCTAATCTTTTTTGATCTTCTTTATTAAAAATATTTTTATCATAAGTTGAAAACTCACTATCATAAGGAGGATCTAAAAAAATAAAATCATCTTTTTTTGGCTCATTATTCTTGAAAAAATCTTCAAAATCGTTGTTTTCAATTATTGTATTTTTCAAATGTACTTCTAATTCTTTTGATTTTAGATAATCAAGTTTTTTACTAAAATTTTTATTGTTATATCAGATTCAACCATAAGGAACATTAAATTCTCATTTCCCGTTATATCTAAACATTCAGCTATAAGCATAATTTCTTATAAAAAGAAAAATTGCTATTTTATAAGCATGTGGCAAATTATATTTAATTTTATTGTTATATAAAAATCTAAAGTGCATATAAAAAGCACTTTTTAAAGCTGTTTCAATGTTATCTAAAATGTCTTTTTCTGGTAGTTTTCATTTTTGAGATTCAATGACTTTCATTCTTTTGATTTTACTCAAAAGATTTCTATTTAATTCTTTTATAAAATTTTCAATATCATAGTTAAAAGTAGTTTCAAACATTCAGTTAAACTCGTCAGTATGACTCAAAACAAACTCAAAAATTTTATTTTTTAGTTCTTTTTCATTTGTTTTATTATTAGAATAATTTTTATATAAATTTATAAAAAAATCATTATTTCTTTTTAATACTATATTTCATAAAATATCCAAGTTGTGAATTACTTCATCTAAGACTTTGAAAAAGTCTTTTTTGTCTTTTGAAGTCAAAATTTTATATAATCAAATCAACTCTTCTGATTTATCATTTATGAAATATTTGTTTGCAGGAAGTGAAAAATAAACAGCACCTCATCAAACAAAAGGTTCATAATAATTATTAAAATTTTCAGGCAATGCAGGAATTATATATTTTAGTTCTTGTTCTTTTCATCAAGCCCACTTTAGAAGTGGTGAAAGATTTAATAATTTGATTTTTGAGTTAGTCATAATTTTAAAATCTGATTATAAAATTTATTAAGTTGAATATAATTATTTAAGTCAATTTTGCAATTTAATAAGTGTAAAAAGTTTTTAGATTAAATTCATTTTTTACGAGGAACGAAGTAAAAAATACCTTATCCCCCTCATAAAAATAAAAAATCTTGTTTTGTTCCTTATTTTATGCAGAGCTACCTTTTTAAAAAAAGATAAAAATGTATGTCTGACAACTAATCCTTATCCGAATAAAATATTTGATTTTATTCTATTTTAAATTATTAATTACGAATAATTAGTTTCTTTCAGAAAATTAATAGCCTCAATAATATCATCATTACTAAGAAGTAAAGGTGGAATATTCTTTCAGCTTTGAAAATTATTTAGCAGATTTTGTAAATCAGATTTCATAAAGATAAACTAAAAAGTATAAATTGCTTGTTATTTTGAATATACATTGTTTATTCATTATTCTGGCACTGATCAATTATTTTTTTATATAGTCTCGTAGTGCTAATATCAGAAGGTCTCCAGTACTTACTATACATCCCAGAAAATTCGTAAAAGCGAATTTTTTTATCCAAGTAAGTTAATGTTATAAAAAAATATCTTCTCAAGGGAAAAGTTCCATTAAACAGAGTTGTTTTATCAATTTTTATATCCTTAATATCATTAAAATCTATTGATATAATAATGTCTGGTCTAAGTAAGTAGTGTTTGATGAAAAAAATTCGCTTGTTTGTTAAGGCAAAATATCCAAGTCTTGCAATAATAAATGGCGAGTATAATCTGAGCTTAGTTTTATGCACAACATTCTCTCCGTGAATAAGTTTGGTACTTTTGGTGAATTGAGATTCAATCTTAAAAGCGTATGTCGTATTTTTCTGATAGGTGAATTGTGAACTCATGGCGAAGAATAATGAATAAATTTTGTACAACGTATCGGCATCATCCGAATTTTCAACACTTTCTTATTAAAATTTATAAAAGAGTGTCGAAATTTGGGCCGAGGAAAATTGACTTTCCTTTCATTTTTATTGGAGTCAGATTATGAGCTCCTCAGTAGAATTTTTAAGGCTATATTTTCCAATAAGCAAGGTCTGTATTTGACATATTAATTGGTTATAAATTTATAATTGCATATAACGTTTAAAAGTTTAGCACTCTAAACTGAATTATAAACAAAATAAAATAATACACAAAATAATTTTGTATTAAACCAAAAAGTGATTATCTTATAGAAGGTAAAAAATTAACTACAAAACTAAATGTTCAAACAAGAAATCTCAAAACTAAACGCAGAGCAACTGGAAGCCATAGAACACATCTACTGACCTTGTCTCGTAATTGCTTGACCTGGGACAGGGAAGACGCAGATTATTGCTTTGAGGACCGCGAATTTACTTTCTCAGTCTTCTATTGGACCGGAAAATATTCTTATCACGACTTTTACAGAAGCTGGGGTTGCATCGATCAAAAAAAGGCTTCTTGCTTTTCTTGGAGCCGAAAGTTATAAGATTAATGTGAGCACAATTCACTCTTTTTGTAATGAAATTATCCAAACTTATCCGGAGAAATTTTTGAAATATAAGGCTTCAAATGCGATAGACGAGCTTGACCAGATTGAGATTTTTGAGAAAATTATTGATGAGTCAAAACTGGAATTTCTTGTTTCTGATTATGACAAATATTATTTTCTTCCAGCTATAAAAGATAGCATATCAAAGTTAAAACAAGAATGAGTTTGAATTAAAGAATTTAAACTTCTTATCGCAGACCAAAAACTTGAGCACGAAGTAGAACTATCGGAAATCAAGCCAACTCTCAAAAAATACGAAACTACAAAAGAATCGCAAGAAAAACATGTAAAAAAGCTAGAAGAATTGAATTTTGTCTATGAAAAATATTTGAATTATCTTGGAGAAAACAATCTTTATGATTTTTCCGATATGATTAATTTTGTACTAGATGCTTTGAGGAAAGATCAAGAATTGAAATTGAATCTTGCTGAAAAATACCAATTCATTATGCTTGATGAATTTCAGGACACAAACAACGCTCAGAATCTGATTATTGAGGAAATACTTGGAGCCGGAGATGACAAGAATATTTTTGTGGTTTGAGATGATGACCAGAGTATTTATAAGTTTCAGTGAGCCAATTTGGAGAATATGTTCCATTTTTCCAAAAAGTTTGAAGATACAAAAATTATAGTTCTCAAAAACAATTATCGCTCAACTCAAGAAATCCTTGATATTGCGAGTAAAAGCATCGCAAACAACAAATCAAGACTTGTGAATTTTATCTCTTCGCTAGAAAAAGTTTTTATTTCTTACAAAGACGAGTTAAAAAAGCTAAAAAAAGACCAAAAAGATACAGAAGAGAAGGGAAGAGTGGTTTTCTTTTCGCCAAAAACTCAGGAAGAGGAAAAATGAATTATCTTGCAAAAAATCAAAAATCTCATTCATTCAAAAGTTCCTTTTGGAGAAATTGCTGTAATCACGAGAACCAACAGGGAAGTCGAGGACTGGACTTCTTTTCTTGAAAAAAATGAAATCCGTGTTGAAAGCAAAATTGATACAAATATTTTGAATTCCCCTTTTGTAGAATTCCTTGTTGATCTTATAAACGTGGTAAAAGATCCTTTTATTCATGGGGAAAAAACGATAAATGTTTCTAGGCATCCGATTTTTGAACTTGAACATTTGGACGTACTCAAAATCCTTAGATGACTTTATAACAACAATTACACAAAAACTAGAAAACAAAGGTATTTTGAAGCACTCATAAACTCAGATTTCCTTGAAAGTTTGGAATTAAAAAACAAAGAAAAAATTGTAAGTTTTTGTAATTTAATTTCCGTTCTAGGTCAAAGTCAGAGTCAGAATAATTTTTATTATTTTTTTAAGGAACTATTAGAAAGAACTGGTTTTGTTGATTATGTAGACGCAAATTGAGATCTTGGGGACATAGAAGATGTCTATACTTTCTCAGAAATTATCAAAAAATGGATGGAAAATGACCGCGAATTCAACATAGAAAAATTTGTCAAAAAAATCTCATATTACTACAAATATAAGATCTCAATCAAAAGAAATGTGCTTAAGTGATCAAAAGAATGAGTTCAAGTCCTCACGGCTCATCAGTCAAAATGACTCGAATATGACTCAGTTTTTGTCGTGTGACTTTGCGACGGAAATTGGTGAAATAAGAGAAAATTTAGTCTCATCAAATTGCCAAAACTGGGTTTATCAAAAGTCATTGAAGAAGAGTTGCAAGAAGATCCAAAAGAAAAAGAACTTGAAGAAGAAAGAAGATTATTTTTTGTGGCCATCACAAGGGCAAAAAGAAATTTGAGCCTATCCTTTCCAATGTCAATCGAAGGCAAAATTAAATTCCAATCCCAATTTTTGTCCGAATTATGACTCAAAGAAGAAAAAATCGACGAAATTGACCCTAGAAGTTTTGTCTTGAATGAGTTAAAATCCGCCCTAAAATTAACCGCAAAAATAAGCAGGGAAGAAGAATTATACATTAAAGAATTTTTAAAAGAATACAAATTGTCGCCTTCAGATCTCAACAAATTCTTAGAAGATCCAAAACTTTTCCTTAGAGATTCGATTTTCAAATATCCATTTGAAGACAATGAATTCACGATTTTTGGTAAAGTTTACCACAAAACTCTAGAAATTTTTTATTCTGA
>JAQUZJ010000004.1 GCA_028691375.1 Candidatus Altimarinota bacterium
TCAAGGAATTAATAAACCATTCATTTTTCTGACTCCATCTATTCAAGACTCTCAGGGTATAAACTTTTGTTGCATGTACATAATTAATGGATAGTTACAAAATAAAACAGGTTGGGAGGGTGTCCCAAAAGTATAGAAAAGCCTTTTGTCATCCCGAGCGATAGTCGAGGGATCTTGAGTTTGAAGCTATAATAGATTCCTCCACTACGGTCGGAATGACACTTTTGGGACAGACTCTTAGGCTTTATTTTTATTTATTTTCTAGTGTTGAATATAATGAATCTTTCATCTTTGCCAAATAATTTTTAATTATAGGTTTTTAAGCTGTCACAAATGGAGCAAAAACAAATCTATTTTCATCATTTTTGATAAATTCCTCATTCAAATAATCTAAATTTAATTCGCTTCTATATGCCGAATTTCATCTTTGAATAAGATTGTATCCTTGTGTTTTAATTTTGTAAAAAATATCATGTTGTTTGCAGGTGCGAGGACAAAGATCATCTGTCGCATACATTCACTTTGAAGGATTTTTTATGGCTGCTGTATCACAAAGTCTTCCAGTAAAAATGATTGCCCATGGATAATAAAGATCTATTCCGACTTGTCCATATCTACTATTATCATAAAGTTTTTCTCTGTGTTCCATAAAGTCTAATGTTGCACGATCAATTTTGTTTTTAGATAAAAAATCTCTAAATAAAGGCAAGGAAACTTCTGAAGATTCATAAAAATCTTTTTGATTCTCGGCAATTTGTTTTTTGAGTTTTTGAATTTCTTGAATTTTTTGATTTCTAATTGATCATCCTGATGGATGTACATCATAACCATAAGTATCTATAAGTGGAGTTTTAAGAAGTCTAACAATCAGTCTTCCTGCAATTGGTTGAAGATTTGTATATTTTTTAAGGATTAAATTGAGAACTCAATAATCATTCACAACAACTTCAATTGGTTTTTTGTAACTTATATTATTTAAAAATTCCAAGGATTCTTCCAAATTTTTAAGCATTTTATCCCCAACATACGGCGTAACTAAAGTAAAAGTTCTTATTTCAAATGGTGGATAATTTTTATTAAATTCTTGAAATTTTTCCCAAGCTTGTTCTGCTTCTTTTTTATATGGAGCCAAATATTCACAATTATCAGACCCATAGTAAATTCCTGAAATTTTATTGAAAATATCTTTTCCAAGAATCCTTTTAATTTCTCTTATTGCCATGAAATTGACTTCATATTGAGGAGAAATGCTTTCAGCAATTTCTCATTTAAAATTCTTAAGGAAAAAATCGGCAATTTCTCTATCTTTTTCAGTTGAAAGAAGATAACCTTCATTCAAAATATCAAAATGTCTCAAATCTGTTGGAATATGAATGTATAATTTCATTAGAATAATTTTAAATAGGTAAATTTGAGACTGATCTCTGCAATTAGATTGCCACGATTTTTTCCAAAAACCTCGCAATTTGAACGAACTATTTTAATTAGTAATTTTTAATTTCCCTTTTCTCTCTCATTCTCTTTTTCTATCTTTTCTATAAAATAATCCTCAAGTGATCATTTAATGGAAGATGTTTTTTCTTGTGCAATTATCTTTCATTGGTGAATTATGGCAAATCTATCACAAATATCTTGTACATCAGAAAGAATGTGTGTATTAAAAAAAACTGTTGTTCAATTTTTTTTCAATTCAAGTACAAGATCTTTAACCATTTTTCTTCAAAGTGGATCAAGTCAACTCATTGGTTCATCAAGAAAAACAATTTTTGGATCGTTGATTATAGCTTGTGCAAGACCTACTCTTTGGAGCATTCATTTTGAATATTTGCTCAAAAGCTTGTCCCCAGCTTTTGATAATCAAACTTTTTCCATAAGATAATTAACTTTTTCTTCAAGATTTGGAATATCAAAAAATTTTCAATTAAATCGTAGAAATTCTTTTCATGTAAGATGTCTATATAAATATGTATTTTCTGGCATAAAACCAATTTGTTTTCTGATTTCCTTGTCTTTTACATATCAATCTAAAACCTTGATTTCTCAAACTTCTTGATTAATAAGATTTAAAATGCATTTCATCGTAGTGGTTTTTCATGCACCATTTGGACCAAGAAATCAAAAAACTTCATCATCATAAATTTCTAGGTTTACTCAAAAAAGAATTTGTTTTTTATCAAGAAATTTATCAAGATTGCTTATTTTTAAAACAATTTTTTTGTTTGTTGTCATAATAAATTATTAGTAATAATTTTTGTGTGTGATTATAAATTAATCGAGAAAAAAATCAAAAAATAATCCCGCTTTCGCGGGATTATTTTTTTCTTTGTTCCTGCTCCTTTTCTTTCATCTTTTTTTCCATTTCAACAACCTTGTTGCTAAATTCCATTATTTTATCCTCAACAAAGGAAGCTGGACGAGCATATTTTTCACGATTAACTTTAAATAATATTTCTTTCTGTTGTTCGCTTTCTTTATCTCTTTTAAATTTTATTGGTGGCAATGTGGTTGCACTGAACATTGATGATGGAATCCCATCAAGATATTCTCTTACATATACATCAAATTTTCTCAAATTTACAAAATCTGACGGTTCAACTCAGGCTTCTTCTCATCACATATTTTCACACAAAAGTCCTGCATCTTCATATCAAGTTTGGAAACTAATTAATGTTCCAACATTCCCAAAAATTGCTCATTTTACAGTTTGACTCATTTGCCCAATATATTGATTTGCAAGAACTAAATTCAACTTATATTTACGTGCCTCAGAAAGAATTGTCGCAAAACTATCAGTCGCAAAATTTTGAAATTCATCTACATAAAGGTAAAAATCTTTTCTGTCTTGTTCTTCCATATTAGCTCTACTCATTGCATCAATTTGAAATTTTGTAACAATTAGAGATCAAAGCAAACTACTATAATCTTCTCAGATTTTTCATTTTGATAAATTCACAACAAGGATTTTGCTTTTATCCATAACCCATTTTAAAGAGAAAGAATTTTTTGGTTGTCATAAAATGTTTCTCACTGTTGAGCTTGATAAAAATTGTCAAACCTTATTTAAAATAGGACTCACTGCGTCTATTTTTTGTTTTCTGTCCATTGGCTCAAATTCATCTTGCCAGAATTTTAATAAAACTGGGTCCTTGAGTCTTGAAATCACCTTTTGTCTGTACGCCTTATTGGTAAGAATGGTTGGAATATTCATTAAAGTTGCATCCGGTTCTCATAAAAGGGTTAAGATTGTGTTTCTTAAAATATACTCAAGCCTTGGTCACCAGCTGTCGAATAATTTTTTAAAAACTGAAACAAGTCATGATGCAACAAGAGGTCTCAATTCTTTTGAAACATTTTCAAGCATGTTGAAAGCAACTGGAAATTCATAATCAGATGGATCAAAAATTACAACATCATTTGTCCTTGATTTTGGAATATTTCTTAAAATATTTTCTGACAAATCTCAGTGTGGATCAAGTAAAGCAACTCATCTTCATTTGGCAATATCATCAAAAATCATATTCTCAATCAAAGTTGATTTTCAAGTTCATGTCTTTCATACTATATAAATATGCCTTCTTCTGTCCGAACTTCTTATTCAAAAACTGAGATTATTTCATCTAAAATTTGTGATTCAAAGTGGTAAAATATCATTTTTCGTTCATAAAATCGGCAGATTTGCTGGTGGTTCAAGAAATTTTGTATTTAACCAACTTATTCCTGAGGTTTTTATATAACTAGTTGGAACGTGCACGAGTCAAGCAAGTTCAGGAGCTGTGAGAATAATTTCTCATTTTTCTATATTTCTTGTCTTTAAGTCAGAAATTTTTGTTTCGGTAAAATCTTTCAGCTTAAAACCATTAGATTCTGGAATATTAAAAATACTTAAACAAGATGCGGTTTCATTTATAACAGATTTTGCTATCATTTCATTAGAAAGACTTGCTATCTTTATATTAATTTTATAAGCTATTTTATGGGAAAGTTTATTGTTCACAAAAGGATTTATTTCTTCTTTCTTTTCCTCTTCAGGCCTTATTTGTTCTTTTTGTTTTCTTTCTTGTTCTTTCATCCTCAATTCTTCAAGATATCTCGGATTTATAAAGAACAGAAGAAAGTTTCTAAACTTAGCTGTAAGCCAAATAAGCACTTTTAAAAATTTATAAAATTTGGAAGATGTAAACTTGTCTACTGTCGACAACTTAGTGTCTACAATTTCCTTTAAATTTTCTTTCTTTTGCCAAAAATTGGTAGACACTGGAGAAAAAATAACCTGTACAAACTTGAGATTATTTCATTGTTTATTGAGCACGCTTGTTATAGAAGAATATGGATCTATAAATTCCTTGTCTCATTTGGCATAAAAATCGTTTATCGTTCTTATTGGATACAAATAATTTTTTTCCAATTCTGCAGTTCAAACGTAAACTTTCGAATCTTTATCAAAATAATTTAAGTAATCTTTCACTTCTGTAATTAAAGAGTCTGGATAATGAGCATAAATTTGGTTTTCAAGAAATTCTTTATATTCTTTTGGTGTTTGCATAAAAAATTTTGTAGTTCAGGCATAGTTCACAATCTCAAAAGAAAAAACAGGTACATTAAAAACCTGTCATTTTTTTGTAGATTCTTTGTCCTGTTTTGTGTCTCCAATACTGTGTAACACACTAAGAATCTGTTCTGCCGCAAATAATCATTGCTGATTATTTTTGTCTACCATAATTTCAAGGAGTACTTGACTCACAAATTTTTAGTTAAAATTTAATTTCTTTTTTAAGTTCACTATTATTTAGGGCGCTGTCCAAATCTTGATAAGAAGTTTGTTTACATTGAACTATGTCCCATTCTTCCTCCAGATCTTCCCAAGGAAAAAGTGTTGTAGTTTCATCTACTCATAAGTTTTTACATTCTTCGCTTGTTAAAGTTTTAGTATCATTAGTCAAAATTCAATAAAATGCAATGTCAGCTCATTTTATGTTTTTATATGTATAATCAACTGTATCTGCAACATATATTACAAAACTGTTTGGAAATTGTTCTTTTATTTCATCTATAGCGATTTGTGCTGTAGTTCAAAAACAATGACAATTTTCGGTAACTAATATTACTGGCTTATCTCATAAATTCAAATCTTTTGGTAATCAAAATATTTTTCTTAATTCGGCAATCTTTTCTTCTTTCTCTTGTTTAAAAAAATATTTATATTGCACGGGAATAATTTTTACAATTCAAAGCTTATAGGCTAAATAAGTTCAGGCAAAATTTCATCATCTTAAAATAGGAACAACACAATTAACTTTTAAGTTATTTTCTTTTAAAAAATTTTTTATTTTTAAAAATAAGAATTCTAAAATCTCTTCATATTTATCCCAAGATAATTTTTTATAATCTTCTTTTGAATATTGTGAAGATGTTTGACCAAGAGAAATATTTTCAGCCATAAATTTTTTAAATTAAATTACCAATATCTAAGCTTTTCCAATTGTTTTCCTGATTTTGTTCAATAATTGAACAAAAAGAGAGACAAATATTTTTTAAGATTCTTTCCAGGCTTTCATTAAAGTTTTTTTCTTTGTTACCTAAAATTAGAAAGCCTTTAAATTTAAGAGGGGTTTTTAATGGTAAAATAAATAAATTATCTGTTTTATTGGTAAACATTATATCTCATCCTTTAATAAATCAAGTTAAATCTTTATTAATAGATTCTGAACACTTTTCCTTTATTTCATAATCTTTCAGTGTGGAAAATTTGTAATAAAAAACACCATCAACAAAAGGATGGTTTTCAATATATGTTATATAATCTATTTCTAGAATTGATTTTATGCTTTCAAGAAAGTTTAAAAAACCTTCTCCTCATATATAATTTTCGCGATTCAAAATATCTGTAAGTTTATAAATTTTGGCAAGTTCAGCACTGGTATCAGTAAGTCTTATATTTGTAAGTTTAATAATCACAAACTTGTAAAAATCAAAAAATCCTTTTGGATTCTTTTTTTCTATTTCATTTAATTTGTCCAAAGAAATATATAAAATTTCTGTATTTTCTTCACAAACAGCTTCTGCATCTTTAAAAGTTTTTCAATAAAAAATTCATTCTCATAAAAAACTTCCGCTAGTGACTCTTGCAACTTCCTTTTTTGTATCTCAAGCAGTTTTAAGAATTGAGACCATTCAAGAAACAATAACATAAAAATTAACATCTTCTTCATTAGAAAATATTACTTCTCCTTTTTTAAAATTCTTTTCTTTAAAGCTTTCTTTTCAAAGGACTTTTATATAATCAAAAACAGTTTTTTTTGTTTCCATAATTAATTTTTCATCATTTTTAAATAATCCTTATCTCTCAATCTACTTTGACATGCTTCTTTTGTAATAATTCCTTTATTATAAAGTTCCATTAGGCTTTTGTCCATAAGAATCATTCATTCTTTGGCTGATATTTCAACGATAGAGTACATTTGAATTGTAATTCATCTTGTTATTAAATTTCTTATTGGATCAGTATTTATTACAATTTCTCTTGCGGCAACTCTTCAGTTTCCATCTACTTTTGGTACAAGAACTTGGCTTATTATTCAAGAAAGAGCCATTCAAAGTTGACTTCTTATTTGATCTCTTGACCCTTCTGGAAAAGAATCCACAATTCTATCAACGGTCTGAACAGCATCATTGGTATGTAAAGTCGAAAGAACCATATGCCCCGTTTCAGCTAAAGTCAAAGCTGCCTGCATAGTTTCTGGATCTCTCATTTCTCAAACGAGAATTACATCTGGATCTTCTCTCAGTGTCGACTTGATGGCACGAGCAAAAGAATTTGTATGCAGACCTACTTCTCTCTGGTTTATATGACAAAGTTTGTTTTCAAAAACAAATTCAATAGGATCTTCTATTGTAATAACATGCTTTTTGTATTTATTATTTATATAATCAACCATTGCAGCCAAAGTTGTAGATTTTCAGCTTCCTGTTGGTCATGTTACAAAAATAAGTCATTTTTGTTTATCAAGAAGATTTGTAATTGTTTCTCCCAATCAAATTTGTTCCAAAGTTGGAGTTTCTTTTGAAATATATCTAAATGCTATTGAATATCATTTTGTGTCTTGAAAAATATTCACTCTGAATCTCGTTCCATCTACAATATATGAACAGTCTAATTCTAATTCTTCTTTTAATTTGTGTACAAGTCTTTCTCTTACAATATCAGCAACAATGTCATTCATTTCTTCTTTTGATATAATTCAAAAACTTGTTAGTTCTTCAACTTCTCAATTATGCTTCCTTACATAAGGAGTTTGTCACGTTGTTATATGTAAATCTGGAATTTTTGCTTCTATTATTTCTCTTAGAAGATTTTGAAATTTTTCAAGTATCATTGTTAAAATTGGTAATAAAATTATTCGAGTCAATTCTAGCATATAAAAAAATCGAAATCAAAAATAATAGCTTGAAAAAGAAACTTTTTTAGGTATTATATCAAGGAACTTTATAATTTAATTTATGACTTATGAAAAAAAATACTTTGTTTTTGCTTTGAGCTTGTTATTTGGCTTGATTAGCAGTTGCATTAAATTTTGCAAAAAAAGATTCTAAATTACCAAAAAAATGACAATGTAATTATAAGGAACTTTCAAATAAAATTATCGAGGTTCACCAAAATATTCTCGATTATATTAAAGAAAATTGGCTTTCTGAAAATTCTAAAAAATATATTGATGATAAGATAAATGGTGTGATGAATCATATTGATGAATTCAAAGATGATGCGCAAACTAAAATCGAAGAATTAAAGAAAAAAGGTATTGATAAAAAATCTGAAATAGAAGCAGAATTAAAAAAACTATATGAAGAAAAAAAAGTTTTGATTGAAGATGCAAAAGAAACTTTGGCCAGTATAAAGCTAGAAGTTAAAGGAATTGATTATGTAAAAATTGCAAAAGAAAATCTTGAAAAAGCTTTTGAAGAAATTAAAGAAAAGATTTCAAAATAATCGCATTAGCCAAATAAAAATTATAGACACCTTAATCGCCATCGTGTCTATAATTGTCTAGGTTTATAATTTAAATTATATCGCATGACAGAAAAAAAACATGAACAAGAAGAAGATCAGAAGTTAGATACAAGTGGTCAAAATAATAATGGTTCTGGACAAAATGAAATTGAAGAATTAAAAAAAGAAATTGAAACACTAAAAGAATCACTTGCAAGATCTCAAGCAGATTATTCTAATCTTATAAGAAGATCAGAAAAAGAAAAAGATGAAACAAAAATATATATTGTCACAAAAGTTGTTAACAAAATTTTACCTTTTATTGATAACTTAGAAAGGGCTAAAGAATTAATTCCTGAAGAATTAAAAGATAATTCTCGGGTTAATTGAATAGATTGAATCTATCTAGCTGTATTAAAACAACTTGAATCTTTGGAAATCAAGCCCTTTGAATCCTTATGACAAGAATTAGATGTTAATTTACATGAAGTTCTAATGCAATGACCATGAAAAGAATGAATAATTGTCAAAGAAATAGAAAGGTGATACAAGCTCTGAGAAAAAGTACTAAGACTAGCCAAGGTGATAGTAGGAAACTGAGAAGAATAGAATTTATAAAAATTAGAAAGAAAAAAATCGGTTTAAAAACCGATTTTTTAGGTTTTCTTTATCATCAAAATATCTTCTCTGTCTAAATTTTAAGTCTTTCATTATTTTTCTTGGGGTTCGGCTTGATAATTTCTTTTTTTTAGTAAACAGGAATTAAGGAATATTCATATGAAATAATTATTTATAATTGTGATGAGATTTTAATAAACAAATTATTTCTAAACCTTTAATTCCTTAATTGAATCCAAATCAATTCAATATTGTTTATAAATTTTTATTGTATTAATTGATGTTGTTTGTTGCATATCAAAACCAATTTTATTCACTGCTTTTTCAACATCTTCTATTGTTTTACCTTCGATTTCCAAATATGGAGGAATTAATGGCCAAAAATCAATTTCTATTTCAACATTGTCTAGTTTATAGCTAATACGTCTATTTTCTTGATAATTTCTAAATTTATATCCCAATTTTTCAAGTATGAGATTGGTTTTATCAAAATCTTCAACTGAAATCTCAAGTTCTTTTGTACCATCAATTTGATCATTTTGAATTTCTTTAATGGCTAATGTTGTTTTTGTTCAATCAAACCTTAATCTAATCCATGATCATTCTTTTTTAGGACTAAAATCATATACAAATCTCCTCATTTCTCTTTCTGCAATTCTTTGTGCTCATAATTTCTCTAGTTTCTCTATCATATCATTAACATCTATTTCTAGTATTCTAATTTCAAATTCTGTCTTCATACTTTAAAAATTTAATTAGTAATAATTCTAACCTCTTCCTCCAAAATAATACCAAATTTTTCAAAAACCTTTTGTTTAGCTAAATCTTTTAATGCCAAAATATCTTCATAGGTTCAGTTTTGGTCGTTTATAAAAAAATTTGCGTGTTTTTCCGAGATTTTTATTCATCAAATTCTTGTTCATTTGAGTCAAGCCTCATCAATAAGTTTGCCCGCAGAATTTGAAACAGAATTTTTAAAAAAAGATCCACAGGTAAATCAAGATGGTTGTTTGTTTTTTCTTTCTTGTAATAAATCTTCTGCGTTTGAAATGTCTAGGTGTCAATTTAGGTCAAATTTGGCTTTTATAAGAAAATATTTATCCTGAAGATCTTTTAAAAGAGAATATCTATAGGTAAAATTCATTGCTTTTTTGTCCATTTTGACGATTTCTCAAGTTTTGGTATCAAGAAGCTCACATTCGATAAAATTATCTTTTATTTCAAGTCAAAAACATCATGCATTTCAAGCAATTGCACCACCAATTGTTCAAGGAAGTCAAGTCCAAGCTGAAAAAACAGGATTATTATATTCATTTTTTAGTTTCAATGAAAAAGGAGAAATAAGCTCTCAAGAATAAACTTCAACAAAATTTCAATCAACTTGAATCCCTTTCAAAGAATTTTTGATAATTAATCAATCAAATTCATGGAATGCAAAAAGCAAATTTGTTCAAGATCAAATAAATATCTTTCTGATATTATTTATTTTAGTAAAAGCTAAAACTTCTTTTAGTTTGGTAAAATTGTCATTTGTAATCTCAAAAAAATATTTAGTTCTGGCTGGGGTTCTAAAAGAAGATAAATTTGTGATATCCTTATTTTGTTCTAATAAATCTAACATTTTTTTGAATTAATCTTAAATCTTGTTTTTATAATTATCCTGAACCATCATATTCTACTTATTATGGATTCTAAAAACAAGTTCAGGTGACGAAGTATAATGCCTTTTGCTCTAATTTTTTTTGTAAATTTTACAAATAGATTAATCTATTTGTTTCTTTTTGTTTTCCAAAAATTTCTTCAATGCTTCTCAGGTATAAGAGTTTTTGCAAGAAATTATATCTTTTGTTTTGCCACTAAAAAGTAGCTGTCATCATCATTCTCATCATTCTGGTCAAATGTCTATAATATAATCAGAATTGTCTATAAAATCAAGATTATGTTCAATTACAAGGACAGTATTGCCTTTGTCTACAAGTCAATCAAGAATATTTAATAGTTTCTGAATGTCAGAAAAATGTAACCCTGTTGTAGGCTCATCAAGAACATAAATAGTTTTTGAGGTTGATCTTTTGGCAAGTTCTGTGGCCAGTTTTATTCTTTGAGATTCTCATCAAGACAGTGTTGGTGCGGTTTGTCATATTTTGATATATCCGAGTCAAACTCTAAATAAAACATCTAAAATACGACTAATTTTTGGAAATGATGCGAAAAAATCTTTTGCTTCTTCGACGGACATATCAAGAATTTGAGAAATATTTTTTCATTTGTATTTTACTTCAAGAGTCTCATTATTATATTTTAATCCGTGACAGGCTTCGCATTCTACATAAACATCTGGTAAAAAATGCATTTCTATCTTTTTAGTTCAGCTTCACTCACAAATCTCACATCTTCATCATTTGGTATTAAAACTAAATCTTCCTGATAAAAATCATCTTCTTTGAGCTTCTTGTGTTGTTGCCATTAAATCTCTTACATGATTAAAGACTCCAGTATATGTAGCCACATTTGAATGACTGGTTTTTCAGATAGGAGATTGATCAATCATAATTATTTTATCAAGATTTTCGATTCCTTTGATTTCCCTAAATTTTCAAGGAACATATGATGTTGCCCTATTTAATTTTCTTAATAAATGGTTAGAAAGAATATCTATCATAAGACTGGATTTTCCTGATCCACTTACTCATGTTACAACATTAAAAACTCAAAGAGGAATTTTTACATCAACATTTTTTAAATTATTTTCTGTTGCTCAAATAATTTCTAAAAATCCATAGGGTTTTCTATTTTTATTTTCTAATTCCACCTGTAATTTGTTTGACAGGTATTGTCCAGTTACGCTTCTCTCATCTTTTAGAATTTCCTCATAAGTACCAGCAAAAACAATATTTCATCAATGTAGTCACGCGCCAGGTCAAATGTCTATAATATAATCAGAATTTTTCATTATATCCTCATCGTGCTCTATTGTAATTACAGTATTTCCATTTTCAGATAATCTTTTTAAATTTGCTATTAACATATTATTATCTCTTGAATGAAGACCAATTGATGGTTCATCAAGGACATAAATAATTCACTCCAATTTCGTTCAAATTTGAGTAGCTAATCTAATCCTCTGGGACTCTCATCCTGAAAGAGTATTTGATCTACGAGAGATTGTCATATAGGCCAATCCTACTCAATTAAGAAATTCTAGTCTTTCAATAATATTTTTTAAAATGTTTTTAGAAATTTCTTTTTCCCTATCTGTAAATTTTATTTTACTGAAAAATTCAATTGAGTCAGAAACACTTAGTTTTGCCAATTGTCCTATATTTAATCATCAAACAAAAACATTTAAATAGTCTTTTTTTAGTCTAAATCCTGTGCAAACTTCACACTCAGTTTCAGTAACATAACTTGAAATTTTTTTAAGTACTGCTTCTCAGGTTTCTGGATTATGATACTTTCTTTCTAGGTTTGGGATTACTCATTCATATTTCATTTTAAATAGCCTTTTTTGTCCATCTTCAAAAATATAGGGAATTTCAAAAGTTTCAGGAGTTCAATAAAGAATTTGATTTTTTTCTTGTTTTGTTAATAAAGAATATTTTTTATTCATGTTTATATGATATTTTTTACACATGGTCTCAAGAATTTGTATATAATATCTGCTTTGATTCCAAGGTAAAATAGATCACTCATTTAGGCTTAAATTAAAATTAATTATCTTTTCTTCTAAAAATGCTGGTTTCATGCCAAGTCAATGACAACTTTCGCAAGCTCAATAATGAGAATTAAAAGAAAAATTTGAAATTACCAAATCTTGACATTTATACTTGCAGACTGGACAAAATGCTTGTCTAGAAAAAACTTCATATTTATTTTCTTCTAAAAGATAAATTTCTAAAAATTCATCTCCATTTTTAAAAGCTGTATTTATGGAATCATTTAGTCTTTTTAGGCTTTCAATATCATAATCTTTTTTTGAAACAAGTCTATCAACTACTATATAAATTTTGGCTCCGGTTATTGGAAAATCTTCTTCATCTCAAACAGAGTAAATTTTTCAGTCAATCATATATCTTATAAATCCCAAAGAAACTATTTCTTTTTTTAATTCTTCTAAATTTAAATTTTTAGTTAAATCCAAAGGAGCTAAAATATAAAATTTTGTATTTTCTTTAAAATTTTTTATGTGTTCAACAATATCTCAAGAAGTGTATTTCTTTAAAATAACTCAATGTTCGGGACATTTTTGTATTCAAATATTTGTATAAAGGAGCCTATAAAAATCATAAATTTCTGTAATTGTTCAAACTGTTGATCTTGGATTTGTCGAAACTGTTTTTTGATTAATACTTATCGTTGGTGATAATCATTTAATTTCTTCAACTTTTGTGTCTTCATTAATCGAAGAAATTATCATACGAGCATAGGTTGAAAGGCTTTCAAGATATCTTCTCTGTCATTCAGCATAAATAGTATCAAAAGCTAAACTTGATTTACCTGATCAGCTTACTCAAGTAATAACCGTAAGTTTATTTTTTGGTATTTTTACAGAAACATTTTTCAAATTATGTGTATTCGCTCAATATACTTCTAAAAAATCAGACATTAAAAAATTTTTAATTTATAATAAAAGAACCTATGCATTGTAATAGATTTTTTTAAAAATGGAAGAAATATTATAATAAATATGAAATTATATTCACTAATAATTAATATCCTGTCGCCAAAAATAATCCATAAACTTTTCTAGCTCAGTTTTTTTTAAGAATTTTAGTTAGTTCATTTGCTGTTGATCAGGTTGAAATAATATCGTCAACAATAATAAAATCTTTTCATTTTACTAGATTTAGATATTTTTTCTTTATAGTAAAAGAATTTAGAACATTTATTTGTCTTTGTTTTTTACTGAGTCAAACTTGATGTTTTGTATTTTTGATTTTTTTGAATAGTTTTATAAATTCTAAATCTTTATTGAAATTTTCGGCTAATAAGTAAGTTTGATTATATCATCTTGCAAAATATCTTCAAAAAGTCATAGGAACTCAAACAATAAAAACATCTTCTTTTTTTACCCGATTTTTTAGATAAAGATCAAAAAGCTTTTTTAGGTAAGGTAAAAATTTTTTATGCAATTCCTTGTTATGAAGATATTTAAAGTTTTCGATTTTTCTTTTGAAAGAATCATTATATTCTAGTGCAACATAAACTCAATCCAATAAAAAATTCAGATTTTCTTTTTTATAAAAATCTGTTTTGTCAAAATTTATGATTTTAAATTCTTTTTCTTCATTGCAAAATAAAGACTCCAGACTTTTAAACATTTTTATGGTTCTTAATTGTTTTAATTTTTACTTTTTAATTTAATAAAACCCAAAAACAAAATTATTGATTCTATCAAAAAAAATATGGAGATATTGCCAATACTAAACTCTCTTGTTTTTATAAAAAATGATATTATAAAAATGATACTAAAAATAACTCAAAAATAGTTTATAAAATGACTCTCCAATAAATGTCTTTTTTGAAAACCATAAATATATCAAATACATGCTGAGGGGAAAAAATATATAAAAATTACACTTAATAAAAAGTTTTCTCAAAAAATTCAAATCAATGCTTTTGTATAAATAAAAGATATGCTTAACAAAACCATCAGCAAAGACAAATAATTTATATAAGAATTATAAATTATTCCATTAAAAATAATTCAAAAAATCAGTGTGAAGTAATAACAAGGATTGCCTGTATAAAATAATAAAATTGTTGAAAAAATAATAGAAATATAACTCAAAATAACACCAAAAAATCTAGAAACTAAAACAAAATTTTTCAATTTTTCAATTTTTGTGAATAAAAAGAAATAAATAAAAGAAAAAACTGAAAAAATATAGGTTGTAAAATAAGCCCAATCTAACTGGATAAAATATTTTAAGTAGAAAAAAATCAAGATTAATAAATAAAATAGAAAGAATGTATATAAATTTTGTTTGGTTTTTTTTGTAATAAAATCATCAAAAAAAAGGCAGACTAAAATAGCAGAAATAGAAAGAAAAGTATTTATTATAAAAATTAAATTAACCTCTTTTTTTCAAAAAAAATATAAGAAAATAAGAAAAACAAAAATTATTGAAAAAGAAACAAAATTTGATCTAAACACAAGAAAAACAGTTTCTCTTTTATCTTTTTTTAATGATTCGAAAAATAATGTGAATAAAATAACTGCTATAATTAACGTGGCCACAGAAAAATCAAAACCAAAACTTATCGACAATCAAAAAAGAGCTAGATAAAATAGTAAAAACGAAAGATAATAAGATCCTTTTCTTAAATATATTAATATTGTTCTTATAAAACTTTTTTCATTAAATAAAGGTTCTTTTCCTTCTGATAAATTTTTTTGTTTTGATAGAAGTTTCTTTTTTTCCAAGATATATGGGTTAAAATAAAACAAGAAGAAAAAACCTAAAATTAAGAAAAAAACACTTTCAACAACTCTTGAAAATATAAAAAATATTATGGAAAAAACCAAATTAACAGCAAAAAATACAATAAACATATTAAAAATTAATTTTAATATATACAACAAAAACAATATATATTACTATCGAAAACAATAAAACAAGAAAATTCTTTGAAACTTTGAGTAAAAATCACAAAAAAGTCAACATTGCTATAATAGAAAGTATGTTTATATTAAAATCAAACACAAAAATTTTATTTAAAAAAAGTAGAAAAATAAAAAATATTGAGTACATAAAAACCACATACAGTAAAAAATCTCAAACTTTATTTGTGAAATATATTAAAAAATCTGAATAATAACTGAATCCTTTGATTATTTTTGTGTAAGAAAATTTCTTTCCATAAATTCTGTTTTTTAATATCTCTATGTTTTGAGATATGGTTTTTCTTCTTAATAAAGCAATTTTTAGATTATTTGAATTATAGAAAATAATATTTTTAAATATGTTTATGTTTTCTTTTGTTAATTTTTTCTTATAAATATTTAATTCTCTTAAAGATTTTAAATAACTATAAGAGGTCTTATCCGCTTGTCATCATTCCTTTTTTTCTTTTTTCTTAAAAATTGATTCTAAAATTCTTTTTGCTTTATTGGTGGTACTTTCTCCTGTTTTAATGGAAGTTGTAGATCAAAAATTTTTTAGAAGCTTATTAGTTTCTTTTAATAATTCTATTTTTTTTGTGTCTTTGTTTTCTTTTATAATAAAAACTTCTATTTTTCAAACTTCTATAAGTAAACTCTGACATTTTATTTTTATTTGTTCTATATTTGTTATGTTTTTTAGTTGTCTTAAACCGATTATAGATTCTGATAATTGTAAATTTTGTTCGGGGGTTATAGAGTTGTTATAATTATCTTTTAAATCAACTATTTTTAAAATAGTTTTATCAACAAGGCTATAATATTTTTGAAGTTTTTTATCTAACAAAAGATTGTCGGATTCTTCTTCTTTTTTCAAGGCCCTGTTCTCTTTTTTATTAAAAGTTTTTTCTTTGCTTTCTTCTTCTTTTTTTTGTTTGTTTATTTGTTTATATATTTTATAACTTTCTTGTACTTTCCTTGTTATTATTTTCTTATTATTCTCATCCGATTCTTTTTTGTCATAAATATATATAACATTATATTTGAGATCATCTATTAATTTAACATAGGCTTTAATAATATCCTCGGATTTTATTTGTCATTTTTTTATAGTTTTATCCGACATTAGAATATCAAAATAAAAAAAATTATCCTTATCAATTTCACTTATGTCTATTTCTATTAATTCTATTACAGAATATCATTGTGAGTGTAATTTAATACGAACATCATCTTTATTTTCTCAATTTACTATAAGTTCTATTTTTTTATTTCCTAGAATACAAATAGCTTTAAAATTGGTCATTAATTTTTAATATAAGTTTAAATAAATTATTTTATAATTTTTGTATAAATCTTCCTGATTCATTTTTTTAAAAATTTTTCATATTTTTTTATAAATGTAATTAAAAATTTTCTATCATCTATACTTAATCTTTCTTTTTGAGATTTATTATTATTTTTATTATCCCTAAAAGAATATTTTTTTTCATAAAACAAAAATTAAATCATTATAATTATCTTAGTTTATATCATTCAAAAATATTTCTTACTCAAGATATTAAAGTTGAATTATTTTTATATTTTTCTCAATAATTACACACACTTAATAAATCAATAGATTTAATTTGTTCTTGTGTATTATTATCTATTTTATTGGATTGATATTCAAAATTACTCATATTTATTTTTAAAAATTAAAAAAATGAATTCTTTTCTAATATAAAACTACCTTTTTTTTGTTTATTTTCAAGATCTTTTATATTTTTTAAACTATCTAATCTTTTTTTATTTTCTATATTTTCTATTAATTTAATTATTTTATAATAAAATCCTTCAAAATCTTTATCATTCAATAAAGTCATAGATTCTAAATATAATCTTTTTTCTTTTTCTTCTAAATTTAATTCTTTTATTAGAGTTTTTAAAATTTTTTCTCTATTAGATCTTAATTTGTATTTACTGAATATATTTAATATGAACATATTATTTATAATATATATTATATATTAATAGTATTAAGATAAAAGTTATAAACTTTTGTGTTTATTTTAGTATAGAAAGTTTTTTTAAGTATTTAACATTTCTTAGTGGAATAATAATCATTTTTTCTTTTTATGAAAGTTTTTTTAAGAGATTTTTTAACAATTTTAAATTTGGTGAAAGTTAAAAAATATAATTTGTGTTTTTTATTAAAAAAGATAATATCTGAAAGTTAAAAACATTTCCATTTCTTTATTAAAATTATTAACATTTTTTATATAAAAAACATGATAAGTAATAAAACAAAAAAAGTTATTATCATTTTAGTGATGATATTATCTTTTTTTATGGGTTATAGTATAGGATATAATAGGTTTGTCCCGAATATAATAAACTGAAATAATTATTCTTTATCTCAAACATGAGTAATAAAAACAGATGATAGCCTAAATAATTCTCTTTTAAATGAAACATACAGACTTATTAGTAAATATTTTTATTCCTTTGATACAGTAAAAAACAAAGAAGTAAGTTACGGTATGATAAAATGAATGGTTACAGTTTTAAAAGATAAGCATACAGAATTTTTTACACCGGATGAAGCCAAAAAGTTTAATGAAGTTTTAAACTGAGATTTTGAATGAATTTGAGCCATTATACAAAAACACGCTTTATGAGTACAAGTTGAAAGAATAATTGCTGGGTCACCAGCAAAAGACGTTTGAATACAGGCAAAGGATGTCATTATTAAAGCGGATTGACAAGATTTAAAGGACTTGGAACTTACAGATGCTGTAAATAAAATAAAATGACCAGCAGGAACGCAAGTAAAATTGGAGGTTTTGAGACAATGAGAAAAAGAAACACTTACTTTTGATATTACAAGAAGAAAAGTAGAGGTTCCAACAGTTGAATATAAAATAGTGGAAAATAATGTTTGATATATTGCATTAAATATATTTTGAGAAAATAGTGCTGATGAGTTCAACAAAGCGGTTGAAGATTTATATTCAAAAAACGTAAAATGAATAATGATAGACTTGAGAGATAATTCTTGATGAATTTTGGACAAGGCAGTTGAAATACTGTCCAATTTTATTGAAAAAGACAAACTTTTGGTTACTACAAAAGAAAAAAATATCCTAAACAACAAATCATATTTTTCTTACTGAAATAATCATAAAAAAGTTCCGCTAATTGTTCTTATAAATGGCAATTCAGCTTCAGCTTCAGAGATTATGGCATGAGCGTTAAAAGATTATTCTCAAGCAATTTTGGTTGGAGAAAAAACTTACGGGAAATGATCTGTACAAAGACCTTTTACACTAACTGATGGAAGTGAAATAAAAATTACTGTAGCAAAATGGTATACACCAAAAGATAATTTAATTGATGGAATCTGAATTCAACCCGATATTGAAGTCAAATTTCAAAAAGAAGATTTTGATAAAAAATATGATAGACAACTCGAAGAAGGAAAAAAGATTCTAAATAAATTTATAGAAACTCAAGATATAAACAAAACAATAGAAATTTTTAATAAAAACATTTCAAATTCTTGAAGCGGAACCACAAATACGTGAGCCACGAATTCCTGAACAACAAAATAATTATTCTATATTAAATTATTTATGTGATTAAATTATTCTGATGATGATTTAGATTGAGGAGAAGCATCAAATGTTGTAAATGAATGATCTCCAGAAAAAGCCAAAGACAAGGCTTCTAAATCATTAAAAAAAATAGCACAAATTAAAAAAGATGAGCAAAAAGCAAAAAGAGATGATTTATTCTTAGCTCAGATTCTTGTTGAGTTTATAAAAGATAAAAAATATAATTCAATTATCTGACATATTTTTCCTTTAATAGACATATGAACGCCATCCAATCTGATTATTTGAATAATATCACTCATCTATAAACCAGCCTCTGATATTATCAGAAAAAATTTTCCTGTTTGAGAACTTATAGAATTTGATTATGAAATAAATTTCCAAAAACAAGAATTTAATGAAGAAAAAATAGACCCAAAAGTAAGAAAAAGGATAAATGAATGGATAGATGATATTTACAATATAATAATTTTAGATCCATCCAATCTTTTGGCAAAAAGAACCCTAAAAATAATAGCATCAAGTTATAAAAAAAATCTTTCTGAATTTATTGCTCGTGCTTTTATTTTTTTCCTTCACTCTTTGAATTTTGATATTAGCGAAAGAAAAGCCTTGAATTATGCTGATTTCATAGTAGATGAAATTAAAAAGAAAACAGAAAAATTAGAATTAGAGGAAATTTAAAATATTCTTAATTTCTTTTATATATCTGCAGTTTAAATATAACAAAATATTACCATGATCCTTTCTGATAGAGATATTAAAAAAAACATTGAAGAATGAAAAATTATTATAGATCCGATGTTTCCAAAGTGTATCCAGCCTGCTAGTATTGATCTTCATCTTTGAGCTGATTTTTTGATTTTTAAAAATTCTCGTCACGCTTATATTGATGTAGCTGAACCAGTTGAAGAAATGATGAGCGAAGTAAATATTGATGATGAAAGACAATTTATTCTTCATCCAGGTGAATTTGCTCTTGGAATGACTTATGAGATAGTTTGAGTTCCTACAAATATGGTTGCAAGACTTGAATGAAAATCTTCTATCGCAAGGCTCGGTATTATAGTGCATACCACAGCCGGATTTATAGATCCAGGAAATAAATTAAAAATCACACTAGAACTTTTTAATATGTCTAATCTTCCAGTTAAGCTTTATTACAAAATGCCAATTGCTCAGATTGCATTTGAATTATTATCATCAGAAGCTGATATTTGCTATGGGAAGGATTGACTAAATAGTAAATATTATGGTGATCTAAAACCAAAAGCTAGCCAGTATTACAAGAATTTTTTGAAAAATAATGAGTGGATTAAATTTAAAGGATAATTGAATTTATAAAAAATAGTTCTGATTTTAAGAACTATTTTTTGTTTTTTAAAGTTCTTAGTATATCTCATACCAAAAACAAAGATCAATAAATAACAATCAGATCTCAATCTTTTTTAATGGATTTAGCGTATTTTAATGCCTCTTTTGGATTTTTTATTATGATTTTATTTCAACTTATAATATCTTCAAATTCATCTGGATCTTTAGCTTTGTAGACAGATGATTTTGTAAGGATTTTTATGTCTCAATCTATAATATTACAAAAACTTTCAAAATCGTTTTTTTCTTTTGTTGTAGCAAATATTGTTATGAGATGATTATATTTTAATGTTTTTAAAAATTTTTTAAGTTCTCTAAATCATCAAATATTGTGACATCAATCAAGTAAAATATTAGGCTCTATAAATTCGACTCTTCATCTTATTTTTATATTTTGTAATCAATTTAGAACTTTTTTTGAATCAAAACCAAAATCGATTAAACTATGATAAACTAGACCTGCATTCCTTTTTTGATGAGATCAATTTAAGTTTGTTGGAATTTTACCTTTTATTGTTTTTAAAATTCATCAGGCTTTTTTTGTTCACTCAATCATTAATTTATTTCAAATCGGTGTATAAACAGGGACTCAGGATTTTATAATTCACATTTTATTTTTTTGTATTGAAGACAAACTTTTTCCGAGAATATGAGTGTGATCAGAAGAAATACTTGTAATATAGATTGCTAAAGGATTTTTAAAAATATTTGTTCCATCATAAGTTCATCCAAGTCCAACTTCAAAAACAGCATAATCTACTTTTTGATCTATAAAATACATAATGGCAGTCAAAACACATATTTCAAAAAAAGAAAAATTGAATTCTCTTGTTTCTTCTAGTATTTTTCAAAAATAATTATCTAACTTCCTATCTCAAATTTGAATTCAGTTTATTTCAATTCTTTCATTGATTTTTACCAAATGAGGAGAAATAAAAATCCCAACTTTAAATCAGAATTCTTTATAAAGAGTTTGGTAAATCATATTTGTGACTGATCATTTTCAGTTTGTTCAAGCTACGTGGAAAATCTTCAGTCTATTTTGAGGATTTCATTTTATTGCTAAATATTTTAAAATGTTGTCACGTCCAGATTTTAATCCTGCGTTTTTTAATCCCAAAACATCTTCCACATATTTTACATATTTCATTTATTTTTTAATTGGTTATTACTAAATCCATTTTAACATCGTGATCCTCTTCGTCTATTTTGTCTATTAATTGGAAATCATAGCAAAGTCCAATTTTAAAACCATTTTTATTTTTGGCAAAAAATCTATCATAAAATCAACCTCATCTTCAAAGTCTTGTTCATTCTTTTGTAAAAGCAAGTCAAGGCACAACAGAAATATCTATTTTTCATTCAAAAGCATTTTCCAAAATCGGTTCTAATATTCAATATCTTCATATTTTCAAGTTATCAAAATTTTTTATTTCAACAGGAATAATATTTTTATCCACTATTTTTGGAACTAACACAATTTTTCATTTTTTTAGTAAAAATTTTATAAGATCATGAGTAAAAACCTCTTTTTCTTGTGATACATAAACAAAATAAATACTTTTTTCTAAAAAATCTTTTAAAGATAAGAGATTATTAATTATTTTTTTAGACAAATTTAAAAGTTCTTTTTCTTTTTTTGAAGACAAAATTTTGATTATTTTTTGTCTTGTTTCTATTTTTGAGACCGGTCTCATAATTGCAAAAGGGGTTAGTTCTAGGGGAGACCAGTCTTCTTGAGACTGGTCTCAAGACTAAAAAATCTTAATTCAGACTGGACAGTGATCTGATCATTCAATATTATTTCTTATAAAAGCATCTTTTAAGTCTTTTTTCAAACTTTGAGAAACTAAAAAATAGTCAATTCTCCAACCTATGTTTCTGGCTCTAGCATTAGCAAAATTACTCCACCAGCTATAAGCTCAAGTTTTATCTGGATAAAAAAATCTAAAAGTATCTACAAAGCCATTTTCTAAGTATTTTGAAAATCAATTTCTTTCTTCGATTGTAAAGCCAGCATTTTTTTTATTAGACTTTGGATTGGCTAAATCAATTTCAGTATGAGCAACATTGAGATCTCAACAAAAAATCAGGGGTTTATTTTTTTCAAGTTTTTTTGCATTTTCAAGAAAAAGAGCATCCCATTTTTTTCTGTAGTCCAATCTTGTTAGTCAGTGTTGGGCATTGGGCACATATAAATTCAAAAAGTAAAAATTTGGGAATTCTAGACAAATCATCCTTCATTCATAGTTATTATTTTCTTTTTTTTCTCAAAAAAGAGAAAATTGTCAGTTTCAACTGATTTTAATTTCTTCAAGTTCATAATCTCAAATTCAAAAACCATATGAAACTGGTTTTATTTTAGTAAAAATCGCAGTTCCAGCATATCATTTTTTTTGAGCATTATTCCAGAAAATTTCATATCATAAATTTTTTATTTCTTCCAATTCATTTTTAATATAATCTTCTTCAGCCCTGATTTCTTGTAGTCATATAATATCAGGATTTTCTTCCTTTAAATATTCAATAAATCATTTTTTTAAATTTGCCCTTATTCCGTTAACATTCCAGCTGACCAGTTTCATAGTTCATTTTTTAAATAAAATATAATAGCATAATTATACGAAAAAATTGATTTTTTTAAAAAATAAATTACAATTTCAGCACAAATATCTTTTAAATTTGTTTTATGAGTAAAAATAAAAAGATTCTAGCAATGACAGCGTTGTTTGTCTCTAGTCTTTCTCTAGGCGTATGAAGCGCTTTTTGAGCAGCAGGAAATGCTATGTTTTGAATGAGTGGTGTTTCTGAAAACATAAAATGAGCTAATACAACTTTGGATTTTGCTGCACAAACTATGATAAGCAATATATTGATTTTTCTTTGAATTCTTGCAGTTGTCTATGGTATTTATGCATGATTTATGATTATGAATGCTGCTTGAGATGAGACAAAAGCCAAAAAAGGAAAACAAATAATTATGTATGTAGTAATTGGAATTATTATAATCTGGTTGGCAAATTCTATAATTCAATTTGTTTTAGAAAAAATATTAAAATAACACTAAAACTTGATTTTAGTTGAAAAAACTACTATAATTTCTCCGTATTAATTTTTAATTTAATCAATATGATAAATATTAAGAACAAAATTATTTCTTGTTTCTATGTTGTCAGTGCCATGGTACTTGGTTCTAGCAATGCTTTAGCCATAGATTTCGGGAAGAACAATGTTAGTGATTCTATCAAATGAGATAGCAACTCAGCAGATGTAACTATACAAACACTTATAACAAGGCTATTGGTTTTTATTGGAATTCTTGCGGTTGTTTATGGTATCTATGGATGATTTTTAATTATGAATGCATGAGGAGATGATGCAAAAGTTAAAAAAGGGAAAACTATCATAATTCAAGTAATTATTTGAATAGTTGTTATCTTTCTTGCAAATTCTATTGTTCAATTTCTACTGTCAAAAATATTGACTCAACCATAGAAACTGGACAAAAATGAGAAAATTATTAAAATAAGCTCAAGCTGTTCAGTTTGAGCTTATTTTTTATAAAATCAAACTTAAATAAAATCCCTTATTTTTAATTTAAAAATTATGTATAGTCCAAAGGAAATAGAAAGAAAATGGCAGGAACAATGGAATAAAAATCAAATTTATAAAACTAGTGATGATGAAAGCTTAAAAAAATTTTTTTGTCTTATAGAATTTCCCTATCCATCTTGAGCAGGACTTCATATTGGACACGTAAAATGACAAACAGCAGTAGATATTTTTGCAAGGTATAAAAGAATGAATGGTTATAATGTTTTAGTCCCTATGTGATGGGACGCTTTTTGATTACCAGCAGAGAATTTCGCAATCAAAAATAAGAGACATCCAGCTGAATTTACACAACAAAATATAGACACTTTTAGAAAACAAACTAAGAGTTTTTGACCGTCTTTCGATTGGGATAGAGAAATAGATACAACAGATCCAGATTATTATAAATGGACACAATGGATATTTTTACAACTTTTTAAAAATTGACTTGCTTATGAAAAAGATGCTCCTATAAACTGGTGCCCCACTTGTAAATGTGGTCTTGCAAATGAGGAAGTGTTAAGTGGAAAATGTGAAAGATGTGAAACACAAGTTGAACAAAAGAAAATGAAACAATGGTATCTTGCCATCACAAAATATGCAGAAAGACTTATTGATGATTTATGACCGCTTGATTGGCCAGAATATATTAAGACAAGCCAAAAAAACTGGATTTGAAAGAGCGAATGATGTGAGTTTAAGATGTACAAAGTATCAACTAAAAAACTGAAAGTTTTAATTTTACATGGACTTTGAGATACTAATCAGAACAATTGGCACCCATGGTTAAAAAAAGAATTAGAAAAATACTGAGTTGAGGTTTTTGCTCCAAATTTAATAAATCCGCTCGAGCCAATTTTAGAAGATCATTTAAAACAATTAGAAGAATATAAAGACAGGATTGATGAAAATACAATTATTATTGGACACAGTCTTGGATGTGTAACAGTTCTCCATTTTGTTGATAAATTCAATTTAAAGCCAGCAAAAATTATAAACATTAGCCCAAGTTTCAATAAAATGAACTTAGAATTTTCAGCGCTATCATCTGAAAAAATACAAAAAGCTAAAGAACCGCTTAAAATTTATACAAATATAAGCATTGATTACGCCAAAGTTACAAAAAATGTTTGAGAAATTATTACATATATTTCAGAAGATGACCCGTTTATGGATTTCAAAAAAGTAAAAGAATATTACACAAGCAATTTTAAAAACGTTTCTTTTCGTGAATTTAAAGATAAATGACATTTTAATTACAAATCTTGAATGCTAGAAATTCCTCTTATTCTTGATGATATTTTGGATAATATAAGTGTTTATACAACTCGTATTGATACCGTTTTTGGTATGACTTATGCAGTTATTGCTCCAGATCAAGAAAAAGTAAACAGTTTTATTACAGAAGACAATAAGGTTTCATGTGAAAAATATATAAGTGATTCAAAAAAGAAATCCGATCTAGATCGTACAGAATTAGCAAAAGAAAAAACATGAGTTTTTACAGGAAGTTACATAATTAATCCATATAACTGAGAAAAAATTCCAGTTTATATTTGAGATTATGTTCTCGGAAATTATGGAACCTGAGCTTTGATGGCGGTTCCTGCACATGATGAAAGAGATCTTGAGTTTGCAAAGAAATTTAATTTGAAAATCAGGCAATCAATAGCTCCATTATTTGAAATAAAAAAAGGAAAAGATGCAATAAGACCTGATAAGGAAACTATAACTAGAGATAGTATTATTGCAATAGTTAAACATTGGAATAAGGACGAATATTATTGTCTAGACCGGGGGAGACTTTTATGGAAATCTTTTGTAATCTGATGAGTAGAAAAATGAGAAACTTACGAACAGGCTGCAATAAGAGAAATTAGAGAAGAAACTGGATATCAAAACATAAAGTCAATTAAAGAAATTTGATTTGAAGCTCATAATTTATTTTTTGCTGAACACAAAGATGTTAATAGATATGCAAAGTGTAGATGATTTTTTGTTGAACTTAAAGACGAAACTTTTGTAGAACCAAAAACAGAAGATATAAAAAATCATGCTTGAAAATGGTTAAAAAAAGAAGAAATAGAAAAATATTTAAATTTAGATAATCATAAATACTATTGGAATATATTTCAAAATATAGAGAACGCATATACTGAAGATTGAGTGTTAATAAATTCCTCCGAATTTGATTGATTAACCTCAGAAGAAGCTCGCCACAAACTTACAGAGTATGCCGAGCAAAAATGATTTTGATGTAAAAAAATAAATTATAAACTTCGTGATTGGCTATTTAGTCGTCAAAGATATCGGGGAGAACCAATTCCAATTATCAAATGTCCAAAATGTGGAAATGTTCCTGTTGATGAAAAAGAATTACCACTATTATTACCAGAAGTTGAGAATTACGAGCCAACTTGAACTGGAGAATCTCCTCTAGCATCAATCACGGATTGGGTAAATGTAAAATGTCCAGTTTGTTTTGGAGACGCAAAAAGAGAAACTAATACAATGCCACAATGGGCTTGATCTTCGTGGTATTTTATAAGATATATTGATCCAAAAAATAAAAATCAGATTTGAGATCCAAAAAAATTAAAAAATTTTATGCCTGTTGATATTTATTTTGGCTGAGCTGAACACACAACAGTACATCTACTTTATTCTAGATTTTGGAATAAAGCTTTATATGATTTTGGGGTTGTGCCTACCAGTGAGCCATATACAAGAAGGGTACAACATGGTTTGATAATGTGAGAAGATGGAAGAAAAATGAGTAAAAGATGGGGGAATGTTATCAACCCCGATGATGTTATTGAAAAATATTGAGCAGATACAATGAGAACCTATGTAATGTTTATGTGACCTTATTGAGAAAGCGCCGCTTGGTCTACATCAGCTATTAATTGAATGAACAGATTTATGGCAAAAGTTTATTCTTTGCAAGAAAAGACTTTAATTAAAGTTGATGATAAAGAAACAATAAAATTACTCCATAAAAGCATAAAAAAAGTTTCTGAAGATATTGAAGCCGTTAGTTATCATACTGCGATTTCCCAATTAATGATTCTTTTAAATCATGTTTATCTAAAAAAAGAAATAAGCAAAGATTTTTTAAAAATTTATATTCAACTGATTGCTCCTTTTGCTCCTTTTCTTGCCGAAGAAATGTGGCATAATCTTTGAGAAAAAAATTCAGTTCATGTTTCTTCTTGGCCTCAATATGATAATAAATTAATTATTGATGAAGAAATGATAATAGTTGTACAAATAAATAGTAAAATAAGATGAGAGTTTGTATTTTCAAAAGATACACCAGAAGAGCTTATTCTTATAAATATTAAGGAAAAGGAACAAATAAAAAGATGGACAGAATGAAAAGAAATTACAAAAGAAGTTTATGTGCCGTGAAAATTAGTCAGCATAGTGGTAAAATAGTTCTATTGTAGTAGCTAGTTTAAAACTAGCTACTACTTTTTTCAAAAAAAATTTGCATAATTCAAAAATTCCATATTATTCGAAAAGATTATATTGATAATAATTATTATGGTTGCAAACAAGGATATAACAACAAAAGAAATTAAAAAAACAAAACAAACAAATCCTTATTATGATGATTTTTATGAAAAGAAAGCCAAAGAACTAGAAGAATTAAAGAAAAAAGAAAGAGAAGAATGAAAAAAAATGCTTTATCTTACTAAGAAAAAATCAGAAAATTTAGAAAAAGGAGACACTGAAGATGAAGATGATTTTATAATTGATATTGATGATTTAGATGATGATTTTGATGATTGAAGATTGATTACTTTCGAAGAAGATGATCTTAATGAAGAGGATATTATTAAAGAAAACGAAGTTTAACCCAAAAACCGCCAATGTAATTGGCGGTTTTTGGGTTAAGTTCATCACTTGTAACGTGATAGTCTTTAGTCTTGTTCTTAACCACAAAAGTGGATTTGGATTGTCAGAGACTGTAAAATAAACTGTGTAAATGAAAGATAGGAAAATTTAAGTTATTTTCCTATCTTTTTACTTTAAAAAAATTTGCAAATTTTTTTAAAATCAATATTTTATGAACTGTGAACTTTATATAAATTAACATTAAAATATGCAATTAGAATTTATAAATGATATTGAAAAAAGTGAAAACTTTAAATTTTTTCGTCATATTCTTTCTATGCCCTTTATTTATTCAATGGCTTTTCCTATAATTGCACTTGATATTTTTATCTCAATCTATCAATATTTTGCCTTTCCTTTATATTGAATTGAAAAAGTTAAAAGGAAAGACTATATTATCTATGACAGGGAATTTTTAAGTCATTTGAATAGAATGCAAAAACTCAATTGTTTATATTGTACTTATTCAAATGGGCTTTTGGCTTATTCAGTGGAAATTGCTGGTCGTACAGAAAGATATTGGTGTCCAATAAAACATTCTAAAAAAATGGAATGAGAACACAAATATGTACAAGATTTTGCCGAATTTTGAGATGCCAAACTATTTCAAGAAAAATATAATGAAATAGAAAATACTTGAATTTATTCTAAAAATAAATAAGAACTAAAAACCTCTTTTCAAAAGAGGTTTTTATAACGAAAATTTTAAAGAAAAATTAGATATATATTTAATTTTTGCCTTTTTTGAATTTTTCTTTAAAATTTCTTTAAAATAAATTTATTAAATAACTATTAACAAAATGTCTGAAAATAGTCAAAATAATAATTGAGGTATGCTTGACCAAATAATAAGTACACCAACCAAAAATGAAGCCGTGATAGAGAAGAAAGAAGTTGTAAGTCAAACATCATCAATTTCTCAGCAGAAACCAAAAAAACCAACAAAAAAACCAATGTCTCCTTGAGATTTCTTGAAGTTTGTAGGAGCAGTATTTGCAGTTGCCTTGATAGTTTTCGCGTCATTTTTGGCTTATATTGTATTTAATCCATCTGATGCTAAACAATTTCTTTTAATGTTTGGTATAAATCCAATTCATATACAGGCTTTACTTTATAATCTAGTTAATGCATCTTTTTGACTTATTACTCTTGTTAATTCAATTATTTGGATAATTTTTCTTTTTAAAGCAATTTTAACAAAGAAAGAATTTAAAAAGAAAAAAACGATATTTGTTATTCTTTCATTATTTCTATGAATATTATTATTTAGCATAATAACTTTACGGGTTTTTCTTATCAGACAAATTGGAATTGCTGATTATGAAAATCCCGATTGATGAGTTATTATCTATGATAATTCAAAATTAATTTCAGTTAAATTTAAAAATACTGTTGATGTAGCTAAAATGATATGAAGTGATTTTGATAATGTTATTTGACCGGTTACGCTTAGATTTGATTTAAAGGCAGATGTAAAACATTATAGTCAACAATATAAGATTATTTCTTATGAAATTGATTTTAATTGAGATTGAAAATCTGATAAAACATGATCAAATCCTGAAGATGATCAATGAATAATGTATACTTATGATCAAGTAGGTTCTTTTGTTCCAAAAGGTAAGTATATTTGAAAAGATAAAATAACTTGAGACACAAAAGAATTGGAAATAAAATTGCCATCAATAAATATGATTGGGATTGTAGACATAAAACAAACACCATCAGAATGATGAACAAGAATTACTTTGGATGCTTCTAAAATTCAAAATCTTGGTGTGATAAAATGGTTTAGTGAAGAAGATATCAAATGAGATACCCCCACTTTTATTTGACCAAAGTATATAAAAACCATAAAAGAAGAACAAATGGTTTGTATGCTAATTGAAAATAGTAAAAAACAAATAAATTCATGTGATAAAGTTTTTATTGTCTGATCCAAAAGTTTTGATTGAGATATTACTATAAATAAGGATTTATGAAATCCTAAAAAAATTACTTTCAAAATACAAGCCACAAATGAGAATATTCAAATAGAGCCTGATAGTTATTCTTGGGTATTGGATAGTACGTTTAGATGAGATACTGATATATTTGAACACAAATTTGATAGTTATTGACCAGATCACAAAATAACAGTTACCTTTAAGGACATAAACTGAAAAGAATATACATTAGAAAAAAAATTTGATTTACTTTCACCTTTGGCTTTGATTTGAGAAAAGTTTAGTGTCAAATGACTTGATTCTAGTTGAACTGATATTTTGAATTTAACTTTTGATAAAGATAAAAAATTTTATAATGTAACAAATTTTTCTGTTCCACAAGAAATCAATTTTGATGCATCAAATGTTAAAACAACAGACAATGATTATTCTTTATCTTGAGTTGTTTGGGATTTTGATTGAGATAATAAATTTGAAATGGTTTGAACTAATGTGAAGTTTTCTTTTGTGGAAGATAAAAAATATGAAATAACAGTGAGATATACTTTTATTTCAAAATTAAAAAATGATACGCAAGATGTCGATGAAAAAATAGTAATTGATGCGAAACAAAAAGATATAAGCATAAAATTAAATGTAAATATGGAATCAGAACAAGTTCCCGCAGTAGTTCGTTTTGATGCATCAGCCTCTCAAGCAAGGAAATGAAAAATAGTAAGATATATCTATGATTTTTGAGATTGAAAATGAAAAGCTGAATGATGAGCAACGCAAGATTATCAATACAGTTTTGCATGAAATTATAAAGTAAAACTAACAGTAATTACTGATGATTGAACAGAAGAATCAATGATAAGAGAAGTTGTCATAACTGATTCTCAAAAAAAAGTAGTTATCAATTCCAGTATATCTTCTTCTTCAGTATGAAAATATGTAGACTTTGATGCCGTTGGAACAACCTGACAAATAAATTCCTATTTTTGGGATTTTTGAGATGAAAATACCTCTACAGACCCAGTTTCTACACATTCTTTTAATAAACCATGAGAATATTTAGTAAAACTTACTGTTACTTATGCTGATGGAACGATAAAAACATGATCTAAAACTATAACAATAAGAGCAGAATAAATTTATATTTCCTAAGAGTTCAATTTTTTTGAACAAAACAATTATTTCGGTTGATAAATAGGGATAATTTAAGAATTATTCCTATTTATTTTTTCAAATTTTTAATTATAGAAAAGACCCCAGAAAGTCCTTTATTTAATTTATCTTTTGGATTTTTCAAAAAAATTTGATTTTTTATAAAAAGCTAATATACTGTCCCAGCATTTTAGACTTTTCTGAGGGGTCATAGCTCAGCTGGTTAGAGCGCCTGCCTGTCACGCAGGAGGTCGCGAGTTCGAATCTCGTTGATCCCGCCATTATTGTGTATTGCGGTTGTTAAAATGCGGTTAAGAGATTATTTTACTTTTAACTTTTCGCATTATTTGGGGACTTAGCTCAGTTGGCTAGAGCATCTGCCTTGCACGCAGGGGGTCAGGAGTTCGACTCTCCTAGTCTCCACCAAAATTTTACAAAAATAGTAAAAGCTTTGAGTTGAATTTGATATTTAACTTTTAAAACTTTCTACTTTCTAACTTTAAACTACTATGTGATTAAGCAGTAAAAGACCACATTACTTGAATTATGCTGTAAATAATAAAAGAGTAAATTCTTCCGATAAGGTACAGAGTACAATTAAACATTATTTGAGATTACAAAAAAGAATAGCTTTTGAAGGGATGACAAAATGGTTGTCTAATGCGCAAGAAATTGTATTAAAAAAGCTTAAAAAATATGGTATTAATCCTAACAAATTAACAAATGCCTAGATTTACTACACATTCACACAAAAAAATTAGAAGAGCTGTACAAAGAGTTACAAAAAAAGTAGCAAAAGCTAAAAAATAGCTTTACTTTTTGGTCTTTTTTAATAAAATTTTTGGTACGTTAAATTAATTATTTTTTTATTTATTAAATTTTTATTTTTATGGCAACTTTTGATCGTTCTAAAGCACATATTAATATTGGTACTATCGGACATGTAGATCATGGTAAAACTACCACTACTGCCGCTATATCTATAGTATTGGCTAAAAAATATTGATGAGAAATAACTGAATTTGCTAAAATCGATGCTGCTCCAGAGGAAAAAGCAAGATGAATAACAATCAATACTGCTCATATCGAATATGAAACTGCAAATAGACATTACGCACATGTTGACTGTCCATGACATGCAGATTACGTAAAAAACATGATTACCTGAGCTGCACAAATGGATGCGGCTATCCTTATCGTTGCTGCTACTGATGGGCCTATGGCTCAGACTAGAGAGCATATTCTACTTGCTAGACAGGTATGAGTTCCTTACATTGTTGTATTTATGAACAAGTGTGATATGGTTGATGATGAGGAAATGTTAGAAGTAGTTGAAATGGAGATAAGAGATCTTTTGAATAAATATGAATTTCCGGGGGATGACACTCCAATTATTAGAGGTTCAGGTCTTGTGGCTTTAGAAAATCCTACTGATTTTGAAAAACCATACGGAGCTAAGACAATTCTTGAATTATTTGATGCCATTGAAGCTTGGGTACCAGTTCCAGATAGACCATTAGATAAGACATTCTTAATGTCTGTTGAAGATGTATTTTCAATTAAAGGTAGAGGTACAGTTGTAACTGGTAAAATTGATCAATGAATTGTAAAAATTGGAGATGAAATTGAAATAGTTGGTATCAGAGATACTAAAAAAACTACTGTTACATGAATAGAAATGTTTCATAAACAACTAGATCAAGGACAGGCTTGAGATAATGCAGGTCTCTTATTAAGAGGTATAGAAAGAAATGATGTAGAAAGATGACAAGTATTAGCTAAACCTGGTTCAATCACTCCACATACTAAATTTGAAGCTCAAGTTTATGTATTGACAAAAGATGAGTGAGGAAGACATACTCCATTTTTCAAAGGTTACAAACCTCAATTTTACTTCAGAACTACTGATGTAACTGGAGCTATTGAATTGGCGCCTGGAGTTGAGATGATTATGCCTGGTGATAATACTACTATGACAATTGAATTAGGATCTCCTATTGCCATGACTGAAGGTCTTAGATTTGCGATTAGAGAATGAGGAAGAACAGTTGGTTCATGAGCTGTTTCTAAAATCATTAAATAATTTGAATGTTTATAATCTTGCAAGGACTTGTTCCTTGCAAGTAATAAGCGTTTAAATTTGGTTAGAACTTAGAATTTAGAGCTTAGAACTTAGAGTTAAGAAAAAAACAAAAAATGTCATTGCGAGGTTTTTTGAAAAAAAATTGTGGCAATCCAAGTCCGCTTTTGTAGCTACAGTGGATTGCCACGTCGCTATCGCTCCTCGCAATGACGAGAACAGGAAATTTAAAATTTAAAATTTTTTAAAAAATGTCTGCTACTAAGAAAAACTGAAATATTAGAATAGTTGTAAGAGCTTTTGAACACAAACTTATTGATGAAGCTGTAAAAAAAATTGTTATTACTGCTAAAGATTCTTGAGCAATTGTTGTTTGACCAGTACCTTTACCTACAAAATTTGAAAAAGTTACAGTTAATAGATCAACTTTTGTAAATAAAGATTCGAGAGAACAGTTTGAAATAAGAAGACATAAAAGACTTATTGATATTACTGAACCTACTTCTAAAACATTAGAAATGTTACAAAACATCAATCTTCCTTCATGAGTTGGAGTTGATATTAAACTTATATAATTTACCTTAATTAATAGATTACTATGGCAAGAGTTTGTTTTTTGACATGAAAGAGGACTTCTGTTTGAAATAATGTTTCACATTCTGTAAGAAGAACAAAAAGAACATTTTTTCCAAATTTATTTTGGAAGAATATAGCAGACCCAATAACATGAGTGAAGGTTAGAGTTAAATTATCTGCTAAAGCGATAAAGACTCTAAAAAAAGAGTGAATTTTATAAAAAGGCAATTTATTGCCTTATTTTTGCCCGGATGGTGGAATTGGTAGACACGCAGGACTTAAAATCCTGTTCCCTCGGGAGTGCGGGTTCGATTCCCGCTCTGGGCACCATTAAAAGAATTGGGAATTGAAAACTAAGAACTTAGATTTTAGGAAAAATTGAAAAAAAGTGTTATTACATCTCCGCTTGGGCGGGGTTGAAAAAAATTGTGGCAATACAAAACCGTTAACTAAAATTTATAAATTAATATTTAATTATAGTTATGCTAAAAATAAGATTATCTAGAGCTGGAAGAAAATGAATGCCGTTTTTTAAAATCGTTTTAACAGAACATCAAAAAGCAGCAAAACATGGATTTATAGAAGTTCTATGAAGTTACAATCCTTTGACTAAACAAGTGGATTTAAAAAAAGAAGAAATGGACAAATACATTTCAAATTGAGCTCAATTATCTGAGAGCTTATCTAAAATTTTGGCTAGAAATTCTAGTAAATAATTTTATTTTTATTATTCCTTTTTTATGACATATTCTGATTTTTTAAAATTTTTAATTGCAGGTCTTGTAAAGAACCCTGAAGCAATTGAAATAACTGAGACAGAAGATACGTTAGGAGTTCTATTAACTCTTAAAATCGCTAAAGATGACATGGGTAATGTTATCGGTAAAGAATGAAAGACTGTTAATGCCTTAAGAACTATACTAAGAGTGGTGGGTTCAAAAGACAATAAGAGACTTAACCTAAAAATCGAAGAATAGTTTGAAAATTATTGACACCGATGTTCGTTTGAACATCGGTGTTTTTTGTTAGACTATTTTTATTTTTAATAAATTTATTTTTAATAAATTTCTTAATTTCAGATTTAGCAGTATAATCACAGCAATAATCCTAATTTTTTATATGCAAAAGAAAGTTTGATT
>JAQUZJ010000059.1 GCA_028691375.1 Candidatus Altimarinota bacterium
CAAAAAGTATCAAGTTGGTATTTTTCAAGTAATTCTTTAGCTAATTTTGCAATATCACAAGAATTATTGCCAAAATTATCCGATAAATGAGACGAATTATTTCATAAAATCTCTGCAAAAACAGCCTTTGTTCTTTCTTCTATTTTTCAAACTCTTATTGATTCATCTGAAATATGAGAAATTACTCAATTTTTATCTCATAAATCTTCTGTTAAATCTCAATAATAAGGCATTAAAACATTTTCACCACTATCTTTTTCTCCCATAAAATCAATTGTTAAAATAAATTTTGTAAATATTTATAAGAAAAATATTATTGTTGTCAAATTTATTTTGACAACAATAATATCAATCTAAATTTAAAAAGTAATTATTCGCAATTATTAATAGCTCCCTTTTGGGAGCTATTAATAATTTAGAATTAAATTTAATTTCAGCTATTATCAGCTTTTGGCAATTCTTGTCCAAAGTTTCATTTTAATTTTGGCATTGTACCAATTTTGCTTACGAACTCATCAAACTGAGTCAACTTATCAGAAGAAATATAAGTTCTTAATGAGGCAAAAAAGCTTTTTTGAAGAGTTTCCATTTGTGTTTTCAAAGTAGCTTTTTCTGCATCTGTAGTTGAAGCTTTCAACTTAGTTAATATTTCTTCCATTTGAGTTCTATTTTTATCTTGAAGAGTTTTTAACTCAGTCTTTTGAGTATCTGTAAGTTTAGTTTGATCAATGAATTGATTAAATAATATTCATCATTTCATTTCTCCTCTTGGTCATCACTTTCACATTCAATCAAAATCCTCTGTGCCAATTTTGCTTACAAATTCATCAAACTGAGTTTGTTTATCTGCTGAAACATAAGCCTTCATTGAGGCTAAATAACTTTTTTGTAATTCAAGCATTTTAGCTTTCTTATCTTCTTGAAGCTTTTGAATTTCAGTTTTTTGAGCATCTGTAAGTTTGGAATAATCTATAAATTGTCCTAATTCTTGTCTTGTTTCTTCTGATCAAGTTCAAGAATCTCATTGTCATCATCTAAAATGTTTACCTTCCATATTAAACATTTTTCCGGCTTGATTTTTGATGTTATTCAATTTTCAAGATCCTGATGCAGCAAAAGTATAACTAGCTCATGCTACAGAAGCCATAGCTAAAGTAGCTATTATAATTTTCTTTGTTTTTTTCATAATATAAATAATAATAAAATAAATTTAGAAGGTTAAGTAATAAACTTGGTACCAAAGACAAAACTTTCATTTTGCAACATCATTGTACGACCTCCCTGTAAAAAGATTGTAAAAAAACAGAAAGAAAATTTTGAAGTACTAGTAAGCCTAAAATTCTTCTATTACTATCTTTTTTACTATAATATCTTTTAACGGTTTATCATCTCTGTCAGTTTTGCTACTAGCAATTTTGTCAACTATCTGAATTCAATCAAAAACTTGTCCAAAAACGCTATGATGTCAATTCAAATATGGAGTCGCTTTTGCATGAACTATGAAAAATTGACTTCCGTTAGTATTTGGTCAAACATTCGCCATTGATATAGCTCATTTGATATGTTTTAATTCACTAAATTCATCTTCAAAAACATCTCAAAAAATACTTTCTCAACCCATTCCAGTTCATTCTGGATCTCAACCTTGGATCATAAAATCCTTTATAACTCTATGGAAAATAGTTGAATCATAGTACCCATTCTTAACTAGAGTAACAAAATTCTCAAAAGTTTTTGGGGTCAATTCTGGAAAAAATCTTATTTTTATTTTTCCAACATTTGTATCTATAATAGCGATAATATCTCACTTATTTGGTATCTTAGTCTGCATAATTTTATTGATTTATTATTAAAACAAAAGAAATATATTGATAATTGAAATATTTACAATAACTAATACGTTTTAAAATAAAAACCTTCCCGAAAAATCGAAAAGGTTTTTATTTTGGCTACAAAATAGCCAGTACCCCCCATATTATTTTACCAGAACCAAATTACTAGCCATAGAAGCATTCAACTCCATTAGTTCATTTCTGGTCCAAATAGTAATACTCGCCATTTGACAAAGTATATCGATATCAGAAAGACCGTAGCCTTCTATATCGTTTATTTTTTGTTTACCCATAAAAACCAAAAAATAAAATAATAAAATTATTTAGGGTACGAGAGTGATTTTATTATATGTTTTTTGAAATTCAAAAGATTTTTGGGGGATCTTTTGGTGGTGGAATTCTTAAATTTGAATAAATTGTTTGCTTCATATTATGAAGCCTACGCAGTTCTTGTATTATTAAAAAGATAAAAATGTTTTTTGGGAAAATCTAAAATATTAGGGTCTTCACTTTTACTTGAAATATATCCATAAATAAGAAAAACTCGTTTATTATTGCATTTTCTGGTTTACTTAATCGAATTAATTTTACTTTTTATTTTTTCAATCATCATCTTAATTTCCGGAGATAATTGGGGATTGACCAATACTTTTTCAATAAATTTAGGAATTTTCCTTTCATAGGCTAGTGAATTTTCCTTATCTTGGTTCCAACTAATATGTGAGCTTTCCATTGAATTGTCATAATCAGTCAGCACTTGTTGTGTAACTTGTATTAATTCTTCTTCACTATAAATTTCTCTTAATGCCTCAAAAAGTTTGTTAAAATCAGTATTAAATTTTTCTGGTTTTTGCTCATAACTTTGAAGTAGATGCAAAACTTTATATGCAAGGATAGTATCAGGCCTTGCGATATAATAATCTTGTCCTCCAATATTCACTCTGACAACTCTCTTTGGACCATATGCCTCAACAGGATCACACATTACTTTGATTTGATTTTCGCTTCGTTTCAAAACTTTACGCCCCTCTTCTGGTATTTCATCAAATGAAGGTCCGCCACCGCCCTTCCTTAATCGTGTAGGATTTATTTTGTAATGATCAGTAGGAACATAATCTAAATCACCGATTTGGCGAGCAAAAGAAGTTAAAATTTTTCTTGCGGATTCAGGTATTTCTCTAGTGCGAATATCCTCTAAAGTAGGGATTTTAGTTTCATCCATTTCGACAAAATTTTCCGCACAAGATAAAATTATAGAAGCTAAAGAACCAGAAATATAATAATTCATTATCGATCCAGTTAGTTCAGTTGTCTCTTTGTTGTCATCAATTTGTGGCCAATTAAGAGTAAGATATTCAGCAAACTTCGTTGCCGATTCAATTAACACCCTTTGTTCAAGAGTAATTTTTCTTTCAATTGTTTCAACTCTAGAAGTTTTTTGTGTTGGATTAGATTGCGACATTCTTTCAATATTCATGTGTTTGTATTTAAAAAATAAAATTGTTCTGATTGAATTTAATTTATATTGTTGTTGTACGATGTAAAAAAATTTGGATCTAAAATAGTTAAAAAAATAATCTGTTCTTCATAAAGAAAACAAATATTATTGTAATTTGCAAACTCATAAAAATCAGTTCCAAGCCAGGATACAAGACTTTTGCAAAGAACTCTGGGATTTTCCCTTTGAGAAAGAGATGCAAGACTAGTTTCGATGATTATTTTTTCAAAAGCTCATAATCCTTCATAGTATCAAGCATTGATGTAATTGTCTATAATTTCTTCAAGCAAAAAATCCATTTATTTTTGTTTTATAAGTATACTTTAAGTATAAATAAGATTATGTCAAATTTATGATATGGTATTTTATTTTTTATGTCTATCAACAATGGTTGTTCTCGAACTAAGGTCAACAGTGTTTAAACTTCTATATAAGTTTTAACTTTCAAACATTTTTTACATGATATGCTTAAGGATAGAAGTTTTGGACCAGATATTTAGACATAAAAAGTCCCTAAATTTCAAAATTCAAGGACTTTTTATTATGTTCTTTTAATCTTCACTTCTATTCACTTTTGGTAGGTCTGACGGGCTTACCCCTTCGGGGCATAAACTTCTCGCCCCATAAAAGCATAAACAAAAACTCACCTAAGATTATTAGATGAGTTTTTTCTTTACTTTTTGGTAGGTCTGACGGGGCTCGAACCCATGACCTTCGCCTTAAAAGGGCGCTGCTCTACCTACTGAGCTACAAACCCAAAAAATGTAAGCGTGATGATTTTATTAAAAAATAATGTTTTGTCTATACTTTTTTAAAAAATCTTTTTCAGAATTTAAAATTTCAATGGTGCCAATGAGTGGAATTGAACCACCGACCGCAGGGGTATGAATCCTGAGCTCTACCACTGAGCTACATTGGCAAAATTTATTAGCCTCACAATTATATACATATTACAATTTAGTCAAATTTAAATTTGACTAAAAGGGACTTTCACTTAAAATCTACTCGCTCTTTAATTTTGAAGAGAAGGGTTTTTAGTTTAAAATTTTTGTACAACCTTTTTTCTCTAATATTCTTCTTAAAAAGAAGAAAAATCAAAACAAGGATAAAAAATAGACTTGATTGGTATTATCCAAAAGATTATTAAAAACATTCTTTGTCATCTCGAGCGACAGTCGAGGGATCTCAAACCGGAGCCAAAATAGATTCCTCCACTACGGTCGGAATGACATCTTGAGGATAGACTCGAATCAAAGTCTATATTTAACAACTTATTTAATTAATTAATTTTTATATGGCTACCCCTAGTATATTTACAAACCTAAAAAAAGTTAGAAATATTGGTATTATTGCCCATATTGATGCTTGAAAAACTACAGTTTCAGAAAGAATATTATTTTATACTGGTAAAACCCACAAAATCTGAGAAACTCATGATTGAGAATGAACAATGGACTGGATGGCACAGGAGAAAGAAAGAGGTATTACTATTACCTCTGCTGCAACTACCTGTTTTTGGAAAGATAATCAAATAAACATTATTGATACTCCTTGACACGTAGACTTCACTATTGAAGTAGAAAGATCAATGAGAGTGCTTGATGGTTGAGTTGCTGTATTTGATGGTTCACAATGAGTAGAACCTCAATCAGAAACAGTTTGGAAACAAGCTGATAAGTATCATGTTCCAAGAATTTGTTTTGCAAATAAAATGGATAAAACATGAGCAAGTTTTCAAATGACATACGATTCTATCAAAAAGAAATTAGCCTGAAATAAAGTTGTTGCTTTGCAATATCCTATTTGAGAAGAAGAAACCTTTTCTGGAATTATCGATTTAGTTGGTATGAAAGCTTATACATTTGAGGGTAAATTTTGAGAAAATGTTATTGAATGAGAAATTCCTGCTAACCTAGTTGAAAAAGTTAATGAACTTAGAGCTGATATTATTGAAAAGGCTGCCGAACAAGATGACGTACTTATGAACAAATATCTTGAGGGCGAAGAATTGACAGTAGAAGAAATTAAGAAAGGCTTGAGGAACTGAGTTATTGCCAGTGAAATTTATCCTTTACTTTGCTGATCTGCTTTGATGAATAAATGAGTTCAACTTATGATTGATGCAGTTTTGGATTATTTACCTTCCCCAATGGATGTAAATGGAGGAACAATTTCTGGGACAAATCCTGATGATTATGAAAAGAAAATTACTTATAAACAAGATGCAAAAGAACCATTATCTGCTTTAGCATTCAAAATCGCAACGGATCCTTTTGTTTGAAAAATTACTTTCGTGAGAGTTTATTCTGGTACATTAAGATCCTGAACTGCTGTATTAAATTCAGTTACTGGAGAAAAAGAAAGAATTTGAAGACTTTTACAAATGCATTCAAATACCAGACAAGAAATAGACGAGATTCCAGCCTGAAATATCTGAGCCGTAATTGGTCTAAAAGAGACTAAAACTTGAGATACTTTATGTGATAATGATAAACCAATTCTATTAGAAAGAATGGAATTTCCAGAACCAGTAATCTCAGTTTCTGTTGAACCAAAAACAAAAGCTGATCAAGAAAAAATGGGTATTGCTCTTTCAAAACTTGCCGAAGAAGATCCATCATTTAGAGTAAATTCTGATCAAGAAACAAATCAAACAATTATTAGATGAATGTGAGAACTTCACCTAGAAATTATTGTTGATCGTATGAGAAGAGAATTTAAAGTTGAATGTAATGTAGGCGCTCCACAAGTTGCATATAGAGAAACTATTACTTCTACCGTAAAAGACCAAGAATACAAACATCAAAAACAGACTTGAGGACGCGGACAATATTGACATGTTATTATTACTTTTGAGCCTATCACTCCAGAACAAAGAAAGGCTGATCCTGAAGTTTTGAAAAATGAAAATGTGTTTATAAACAAAATTACAGGATGAGTAATCCCAAAAGAATATATTCCTGGTGTAGAAAAGTGATTAAAAGATGCTTACTCAAGATGAATAATTGCTGGTTACCCAATAGTTGATATAAAAGCTACTTTGACATTCTGATCTTACCATGATGTTGATTCAAATGAATTATCATTTAGAGTTGCTGCCTCAAAATGTTTTAGAGAAGCTGCCAAAAAAGCAAGACCAGCTCTTCTTGAGCCAGTTATGCTTGTAGAAGTAAATACTCCAGAAGAATATATGTGAGATGTACTTGGAAATTTAAATTCAAAAAGATGACAAATTATTGAGATGGGGGACAGATGAATGGCAAAAATTCTAAAAGCTCACGTGCCATTATCTGAAATGTTTGGTTACTCTACAGATTTGAGATCCTTATCTCAATGAAGGGCAACTTACGTTATGGAATTTTCTCACTATTCTCAAGTTCCATCTAATATTACAGAAAAAATCAGAGCAGAAAGATGAGTTAAATTTGATGATGAAGATTAAAAATTTATTTGGTGAATTCAAAAACCTCCAGAAATTTTCTGGAGGTTTTTGGTATCTTGTACCAAATAATTCTTATTTTAGCTACCAGCTTTTTCTATTGTGTCAAAAAAGAAAAAATTAAAGTAATTATCTTTCTTTTTAACTAATAAAAACTAACTCATTCCAGCCACACACTTTTTATAATTAAACCTT
>JAQUZJ010000060.1 GCA_028691375.1 Candidatus Altimarinota bacterium
TTACTAGACTGCCACCAGCATGATGAGCATTGGCTGTACTTGCTTTGTGAGGTCTTATGTTTACAAATTTTAAGAAATTTTGTATTTGATTCTGAACATTAATATGAATAGATTCACTTGGTCTTACCTGAGCTGTTGCAAGTTGAGTAAAATCAATAGTATCTGGCTGAGAAGATGGAATAAAAAAAGATGCAGCCAAAGAAGTCAAAAATGGATTACAATGATCACAGACTACATCAAGTGAATATTATAATAAATTAACTGACACAGAAAAAAAAGCGCTATGAATAAATGAATCAACAAAATTTGATACAGTTTATAAAGACTTGAGTGTAGCCGACAGATTTAGTAATTTTAGAAGTCTGTCAACAGATAAGTTATTGAATTGTAAAAACACAACTTTTAGTAAAGATAAATATGACACAAATTGTTTTGATGAAGATAAATTAAATAAATTATTTGTGGGTTCAGCCAAGGAGAGCGATGATTTAACTTCTTATTATAAAGAAAATAAAAATTATATAAAATATATACTATATACAAAACTTGTTGATGGTGAGAAAAAATGAACACTAGCTTCATCTGTAACCATAAATGATTTATTTTTAGATAAATCTGCATTATCATCTCAAACGAATGATATGGTCAATCAAAAAGATAATGCAGAATTAAATAATTGGAAAAATGAAGTCGCCAAGCTAAGAAATGATTGATTTACCGATGCTTATGTATTGATTCGTTGATTGCAAATGGGATTTTACCCTATTCCAATAGAGGAATGAACAGTCAAATTTGGTGATAAAGGACTGAAAAATAAAGCGAAATGGGGTTGGGAGAAAGCTATGAATATTGAATGATATACTTCTAAATGAGCACAATATCCTTTTAATAAGATGTATGAGAATTTTTTCTCTTACACTTCAATTGTTATTAGTAAAGAAAAGAAAGCTTTGGAGGCATACACTAAGAATTTAAAATGATGATTAGATAACGAAAATCAAAAATATTATCAAGAATGATTAGAAAAATTAAATGAAATTGAAAAAGGATTGTCAGATTGATCTATAAATGAGGCTGAGTTAAAAACTAAATTAGGTGAATATGAAGCAATTTGCGATAAAAATTCTACTATGAAATACAAATTGAACTTAACTAAAGCTCCTTTAGAAGTTCAAAAAATACATGAGAAAATGTGTGACATAAAAAGTAACAAATTCGAAGCAGGAGATATTATAAAATATACAAAGTCAAATTGAGACAGCCTTGAGGTGACTATAAAAAGTTGACCAACAGTAAACTGAAAATATGAATTTGAATTTGAGAGACATATTAAGAGATGAAAAACAAAAGAAAAAATATTTAATTGAGAATGAGCATGAATTTTTGAAAGTAATAGGATTTATGACATAGAATGATCTCATGCCCATACATTTTCTAAAGAAACTTTTGATGTGTCAAGAACTTGAAATACTTTTGAAATAACTGAATTATTTTGAAAAGATGGTCAAAAAATAGATAAGAGTAAAATCCCAGCTTATGAAAATTTAAAATGAGAACTGGCAAAATGAACCACAGCTGATAAAGATAAGATAAAAGAGTATTACAAAGAAGTAACTGCAACTGTTGATGCTGATTGAAAAGTGGTTGAATGAAGAGATGCTAAAATAAAAACTCCTGATGAAATAAAGGTTGAGATTGAAGAAGCTTGAAAAAAATTAGAAGAAATAGAAAAAAACTATAAAGAAGAAATGGTAAAATTAGATGAAGAAATAAAAAATGAAAAAGATCCTGCAAAAAGAAAAGAATTACAAAAAAAATATATAGAAAAAGCAAAAATTATAACTGAAGGAGCAAATACAGAATGTTTGAAAATTCAGATTGATTGAGTAGACTGAGTAGATAAATTACTATCAAGTTTTGATACAGTGGAAGCCAGATCCAAACAATTAAATGAAATGAAAACATGGAAATTTTTTGAGTGGGTATGAAAATTCAACTGATGACCAGAAAATATTATATCAAAATTTGAATCTAATAAGGTTTGAAAAATTACCTCAAAAACATTAGTTTGACTTTGATTTTTTTGATTGGCTTTTTGAGCCGCTAAGGCCATAAAAGATGATCCTTGGCAAGCAACTTGAATTGTTGCTGATGCTTTAATGTGATTTTCTCCTATTACATGATGAATACATGATTTAGCCATGGGCTATAGTAAGTCCTATAGAAATTTGCTTTGACAAGGGGAAATTAGTACAGAAGAAAAAGCATTAAGAACATGATTTGGTATAATGTGATTATTACCTGCTTGAAGCATTGTATGAAAACTTTGAAAATGAGAAACAGCATTAAAAGTTGCAAAAGCTGCTGATAATACATTTGCTGCAGCAAGGGCAGTTTGAACAATAGCTAATTATGGTTATTTATGAGTTACATCAGTAAGAATGGTTGCTTGATGGGCTTGAAAAGATCCAATACCAAGATTAGGCAGTGATTACGAAGAAAATTCAAAAGGAACTATTTCTCCAGAAAAAATTGGTACCAATTAATTAAACAAATAACAAATAGATTATGGCTTGAGAGATAAAAAAAGCACAAGAAATACAAGAAGAATATAATACAATAAAAGAGGCTATCAATGATCCAACAAAATTATTGACTGATTTAGCAAAAAAATCTAGTGATTCAGTTGATAAAACTGGTGAAAAATATGTCATTGAAGCGGATACAAAAAAATGAACTAGTGATTTATGAACAGAAACACTAAGTAATTTGAAAGATTCTGCAGAATCTTTAGAAGTATCATCATTGAGTGGTAAACAGATTTTTCAGGAGGCCAGTGCTTTGGTAAAAACTGATATACAAAAAAATATACAAGAAATTAAAGATGAAAAAGATCCTACGAAAAAGATTTCTCAAATATCAACTTTCATTTCATCTTTTGGTCAATCAATATGAAAATTTTGGAAATGAACAGAAAATGCTTTAGGAGCTATTTTCTCAGGTAAGTGAATTGCTTGAGCAAAATTAGCCTTTTTGGAAACATTTAGTTCTTTAAAAAAATGAGTTGATAATAATGTGACTGAAACAACAAAAGTGTGAGAAGATAAATTGAAAACAAGTTTGGACTGATTCAAAAATAATCTTAAATTGATGTTAAAATGAAAATGAATTTCAGACACAAAAATAGATGAAATTTATACCAAGAATGAAGCCAAACTGAGAGAATATTATACTAATAATTCAAAAGATGTAAGTTTGCCGTGAGCACTTGAATATATTGGGCTAGATAAATTATCAGCAGATATACCATGAATAAAAGAATTGATTTCCGAAAATACAAAGGATTTTAAAAAAGAGCTTAAATCAATGATAATAAAAAAATTTAATATTAAAGTAGAACCATGAGATGAAACGGATAAAAAATTAGATTGATTAGCAGAAAAATATAAAAATTATTATGTTGGTAATTTTGAAGATTTGAGTAATGAATATAAAAATTGAAAAGCAGTTACTTTGTGAGAATTGATATCAATGAACGCATGAGGAATGGTTATGCTTATGGCAGATTTATTTGTGGCAGTTCCAAAATTAGATATTTGTGTCTGATTTGCAGAAAATGTATGGGATTCACAAAAAAAATTATTGAAAGTTTGTTCTTGAGCAATGGAAAGTACTTTTTTTGGATGAGCCAATAATGAATTAATATCTTTTACCCAAGAGGAATTTGGTATGGCCACAGAAAATATGTCTGCAGAGCAAAAAAATGCTATGGTTGCTATGTTGTATAGACAGTGAGGATTGTTTTTTAGTCTTATGGCAAATCTCTGATATGCTACTTGAAAAATGATTCAAACCTCTGTTTCGTTATGAGCAGATCTTTCATGAACAAGACTTGCTGCGTTGAATATGACTTGAAAATATAAAGAAATAGCACAGACTTTTGATGAAATGGTAAAAAAATTGTGATTAGATTCCGATATGACTGCTCGTTTGGGTGTTGTAATAGAAGAGACTGCAAATGAAACAAGATTGATGTCTTTGTATAAAAATTATTCCTGATGAGATTTAGAAGAATTCAAAAAAACTATTGCAAATGAAGATTTTTCTTGAGTGAATGCGGAAAGATTTAAAAAAAATGCACTTGAAGATATAGAGTCAGTGATGAAAGAATGAAATGTACAAGAATTAAAAAAACAACTTTGAATCAAGTTTTCTAATAGAATAAATACAACTACATGACAAATGACTATTTGGGATGAATTCAAAGCATACCTAAAAAATTCAACAGTTTGAGCTTTATTTGATAAATCTAATTATGTTGTAGATTCAGCCATTCATGACGTAAATAAGTATAGAGCCATAAATTCAGATATTTTTAGATCTTGATGGAAACCATTAGAAATATTCAAATGATTTTCAAATACTTTTAAAATAAGCAAAATACCTTGATCTGCCAATAGAACTAGTATTTATTGTACAGAATGAGATTTACCAAAAATTAAAAGAGTTTTAAATGAATCACCAGAAATATTTAGATGATTGGTTTGATGATTACCAATAATAATGGTAGCTTGAATTGTAATGTCTTCTAAAACCGAAGAAAATGATTCTAAAGCAAAAACAATGGCAGAGTGATTGTTGTGACTCACTAGAATTGTTGGTCCTTATACATTACTTACTTCTGCTTGAGTGCAAAATTGAGAGTTAAAAAATATAGAAAGTGCTGTTTTTGGTGCTTGATTTCTTGTTTATGATGCCTGTTCTTTATTTAAAATTGTTTCTACAGCATGAACTTTGAAACAAGGTGCACTGGAAACTTTAAAATTCGTATGAGAACCTATAATAGAAGCTGGAAATTTTGTAAAAAGTACAATACAATTGATGAAGTGATTAAAAGATTGATGAAAGGAATTAATAAGTCTATTAAGAGAATGAAAAATGGTAGAAGCAAGATGATTATTATTGGAAACTGGTATTGCCAAATGACCTGCATTACTTTGATTATTTGCCGTTGCATTAGCTATATTTGTATGATATAAATATTTCTTTGAAAAATCGCCAGAACAAATTATGGCTGATTGGCAAAATGAGGGTATAATAGATGGAAATTGATGATTGGTTTGTGAAAAAGCTACTAAACTGCCAGATTCCGAAAAAGAAACACTTATGGAAATGGCTTATTGCAGTAGAATATTTTCTAATTCTCAGACTTGAGTAATTGCAGATGAAAATTATAAAGTACAAGTTCCAGAAGTAAAAGTAAAAATTACATGAGGCAAAGCTTCTGTAGTCAGATTAAATAGTATAATAGATACTTTTACTGAAGATAGTATGGTTGATTTTGCCAAGAAAATATGAATAGAAGATGTAAGTTTTACATATAACAAAGAATGAATGGCAGAATATGTTAAAAAGCTCAAAACTCAAAATATATCAGAAGAAAATATTATTTCATTATTTAGGACTGCAAAATTTGCTGATAAAGATATTTGAATAATATTATGATTGGCTAAATAAACAAAAAATTGAGGAACAAAAAAGTTCCTCAATTTTTGATTTAATTTGAAAAGAATGATAGAATTTTGAGGTAAATTTAATATTTTATTTCTGTATATGTGACAATCGGTTGATTCTGTAAAAACTAATAGTGAAATATCTTATGAGAATGAAAAAGGTTCTATTCTTTGAGAAAGCCAAAAACAGAGAGTAGCATTGGCTATTGATATGTTTAAAAAATGACAAATAGATAACATTGAACCATTAAAAGCCTTAGAAAAATGTTGGGGAGATAATGATAAGGAATTATTGAATATTACTTGAGAATTTGATAATTCTGAAATAAAAATTATAAACAACAGTAAAAGTCAATTAGAAGCTTTAATAGTTGAGATGAAAAAATATATAAGTAATGATTCATGAGAAAATTCTGATGCAAAAGCCACTTTGGTTGCACTTGAAAAAAAACATCTAGAACGGTTTGTATGATTAAATGACAAAACCGAAAAAGTGGCTACAAATAGCTTAGAAGGTAAAAAAGTAACACAAGAACAGTTGGAGCAAAGACTACAATATGTTGGTGATATTGTTGATTCACTTTCTCCAGATGAAGTTATTAATTATGTGGCAGAAATAAATAAGGAAATAGATACAAACAATTGGCAAAGTGACAATACAAAAGCTCTCTATAAAAATTTTTCAGTTACTCTTAATAATTTAGTACTTAAAAAAATAGCTTCTGTAAAAATAGAAAAAACAAATGATTGAAAATCATCTCCAGAAGAAACAAAAAACAAAGAAAGAATTTTGAGATTTGTAAAAATTATAACTTGAAGAGAAGGTGATATAGACAACGATCTTAGAGATCCAGATACTGCCTGAGAAGCTTTAAGATTTGTAGCCAATAATTATTGAATATTTGATTCTATGGATATTAATAAAGTTGGTTCAATAATGAAAATAGAAGATCCAGAAAATTCTCCAGATAAAGTTACCGAAGTTATGTCCAAATACTCAAAAAATTCAAATATGTGTACCTTTCTTGAAAAAATAGGTTATGAAGATATAATATGATTGGATTACAATAAAGCATCACTAGAACAAAAATGAAAAATGATGACTTTGGCAAGGGTGGATAAAATATTGATAGCAAAATGAAAAAATATTGATGATATCTCTTTTTGGGTTACAGGAGATGTTGAAAAAGATA
>JAQUZJ010000061.1 GCA_028691375.1 Candidatus Altimarinota bacterium
CCATTTCTATCATAATAATACTGAGTCAAAGATTGTCTTTCATGTTCTCAACCAGCATTCAACACCCAAACTCACATTGCAGTAACTCTATCAAATTCATCATAATCAAATACTTGCTTTGTTCAGTAGAATTAAAAAGAGATTAGTTATTTACTAGATCTCTTTATATTTGGACATGCACCTTTATTAACAATCGTACAATGTAAATCAATGAAGTTGAATTCTATCAACATCCAATATAATATCTTCAATATCTAACCCTTTTTGGTTATTCTCAATTTCATCGATTATTTTTAAGTATGTATCTGCCACGATTTTTTCTATAGTAAATTTCCCAATGTTTTCTCATATATTATTTGTCTTGCTAGCAAAAAAAATAGGAATGACATTAAAGTACTCCGGAATGAAACAAACCACTCCTCTTTCAACTCTTAACCCTTTGCATTTTATCTTAAATAGCACTAATCATTTATATTTATTTCATGAAGGATTGGGTAGAAATACTTCTCAGTTTCTTCTCTTTCACTCTAAAAACCTTTTTATATTCTGCAATACATCTTCTTTGCTTATATGAGAGTCAAAATCCTTTTGCTTTCTAAAAAACACTTTCGAAAAAATCACTCTTACTTTAAGTTTCTTTCATCAATCCATACTTTAAACATTAGGATTAATGAGTAGTCATTTCTTGGCTATCTTTTCAGTCATTTTGTTCATCTTAACAAATTCTGTACTCTCTACAAGCCTCATAAGGGCTGAAGTTATTTCCATATCATTATCATAGTTATCCATTTCAAGATCAGTGAATTTGCTTTCAGGAATAACGTAAAATCCTCCACCTTTTCTTGCGTTTCTTATGAAGATGATTTCTCATTTATATGTAACCATGCTTCTCACATTAGCATCGCTTATAAATTCTCTTACCGAGAATATGTTTTTGGGTAAAACTTTTAACATAATTATTATTTAGTATTACATTTCGTATTACATAATATCGAACATTGTTAAAAAATCAAGTAAAAATCAGATATTAAAAAGCTGAGAGTATTCAGCTAATCTCCGATTTTATTCTGTATCTCATTGGAAATTATCTTATCTCAAAAATAAGATAATCTTGATTTGCTGGTATGTGATCCATCGTTTTCATCAATTATAGGTATGTGCTAAAATCGAGTGATCAAAACTAATATCATTTCTTATATTTGTGCTTTTTTAGAATATAGAAACTCATTGTATAAATTTTGTGTTCAGCACTTTTTGTCAGTCACAATTATAGATTCTAGGGGCTTAAGGGGCGCTTACTTTTTATAGATTTTATCGTTATTTTTTAAAAAAAGTTAGATGTATTTATCATCTAACTTTTTAGTGTTTACACAAAATCCTTTACAGTCTCGAAACACCACATAAAGTCTACACTAAATCTATTTTAGTTGGAAATTCAGTGACAAAAATATTAACTTAATCTTAAGTTAAAACTTGTATTTGATTTTTAGATCATTATATTATTTTTTCAAAATCATATACAAGTTTCTTTCAAAGGTAGTACTTCCATCACTTTCTACTTTGTACTTTAAACTTTCTACTGTTTTTCCTATTCTTCTACCAAGTAAGTCATAGGCATATTTTGCTATGATGTTTAAAAAATAAAAGTGGAACTAGATTTTATTATTTCCCACTTTTATTTTATTAATTTAATTGGACATCAACAATTAATAATTTTGTTATAAATTATCCAAAGCATTCTTCAGGTTTTCTTCTAACCGATTAGTAAAGGTTTCATTATCAAAATCAGGATTCCAATTCAAGTCATAACAATCATGTTGCCAAAAGTATATTTTATTATCTTTTTTATTGAAGCAATAATGATCTCACATTCAATTCGGACAGAATGGTATTAGAAAATCGGGCATTGGATTTGCAATTTTTTTGTCATGTTCTGATAAATAATTTTCTAAGAGATCGTCATATTTTCTTCATGTAATTCAATAAATGTATTCATATGGAATTTGTATTCAATTATAATTCAATAAAAAATATTTGAAATCTTTCGGGAAAGTGTATTTTAAAAAATCTTCTAATTCTTTTAATTTGCTTTCATTAATTTTTATACAAGTATTAAAATTCCATAAATCTGAAGGGAAATTGTTTAAATATTTTATAAGTTGTTCTATCTTTTTCATAAGTATTAATTTTATTATTGTTCAAGTCTTTAGAATAAGATCTAAACAACTTTTTCAACATCCCATCAATCATAGAGTTCTATATCATACTCTTTTATAAGATCATTGAAATATAAATTTTTCCTATGTAGGCTTTCAGGAGAATGTATTTCTTTTTTTGATACACACAAGACCCAACTACTTCAATCATCAGTTTTATATAAGTTTTCAAATTTATACTCAGATTCTAATTTGGAACACAATAATTTAAGCTTAGCTTTGTTTTTATTAAAAAAATAATAATTCCATTTTAAGTTATTCAAATTCCATCAAGTTTCTTTTATTTGTCCAAAAGCTTCTATAATAATGCCTAGATCATGTCTCATATTTTTGAATTATTATTTTGTTTTAAAGTAAGAAAATCATTGTTACACTTTTCTAGGTCTAACAATAATTTATCAAAATCAATATCTAATTTCTTCTTTTTCATTTTTTCCCCTACTAGATTTACAGCATATATTGAATCATTACAAAATTTTTGCATTCTATCATATTCAGGTAGATTAAAAAAATCTTTTAAAACTATAGGAATAATTACGGATATAGACTTATCTTTTGAAGAATAATTTGTAATTGGTTTTGCTTTCAAAGCATAATCAAAAGGCATAATATTGTTTGGTACAGATAAATGATACTGAATAAGTATGAGTTCTAAATCTTTTCAATAATTATAGAATTTGATTTTATTTTTTTGAAAGTCTCTATAAATATTTTTTTCTAACCTAAAATTTTCTTATAACTCATCAGGTCAATATTGTTTAATAAAATATCAAATCATAATAATTATACTAATTTTAAAGTCAAAGTCTGTCTTTTCAGTCATAATGTAATCTTTTCCAAAAGTATTCTCAATTATTTTTTATAGAGTTTTTTAATTCTTCTTTTGTTGTATTATTAAGAAAGATAGGAAGACAAATTTCTTTTACAAATTCTTCTAATAATTTAATATCTGATTCATTAATGGTGTCTTCAAAAGATAAAATCTTTAGAAGATCTTTTTTTTCGTTTTCATCAAAATTGATATTTTCAAAGCGAAATTCTATATGTCATGTAGAGTAATTTGGTAAATAATCAATTTCTTCATCTTTTCTGACAAAAAAGGAAAGGTTAATATAACAGAGATTTGACCATTGAGATTTTTGGATATTATATATTCATATAACTTCTTTATTTATTAAATACCAGGAGGTTCATTTTTTCTTAAATCAGACATCTTTAAATAGTGGGCTAAATACATCTGATAATATTTTTTTTGAATCCATAATGTTTTAATTATTTTTTATAAATATCTAGAAATTTTTTCCATAAACCCTTTGATTCTGGCATTTTTTCCTCTAGACCTTCAACATATTTGTTAAGTTGCTTTTCTCATTTTTTAATTGCATTTGAGTTATTTGGTTTTAATTCTCTAACAACATAATTTAAATCGTCAACTGCATCTGCTCTACCATATCATTTAATTGCATACTCTTTTTTATAATTATTTCAAGGATTATAATTAGAATGCTCCTGTCTTCATTTTGCCGCAGCCTCTCTTATTTTTGGATTTTGAGTTCACATTCCAGCCATATTCAAAACTCACTCTGTCTCAGGATACATTTTTTTAGTATTCTCTAATATTCATGCTGCCTCTCATAAATAATCTTGCCATACTTCCTTGGTTTCATTAGCTACTTTCTTTCAGGCTTTTAATTTACTTATCCTATCTCAAACCGTTTCTCCTAGTTTTCATCAAAATCTTCATAATATTCAGGCTGTTACATATTGTACTACATTTTCTCATACTACTATTGCGACTCATTTAGGACACTTACTTCAAGCTTGATCATGAGTATATCATTTATATATTGAGTATCAGACGTCTGCTAATCCATCAAGAACTTTTCCTACTGTCTTTAGTTTACCTATTTTTGAAAATATTCAAGCTCAGACCGCTCATCAAGCTGCATCCCAAAAAATATCTCAAGATGTAGCATATTTTCCAACTCAATCCCATCATCAATCCATATAAGCTAGAGTTCCTCATATACCAACACTAACTACAGCGCCTATTATATTTGCCAATATTTTTCCCTCCGGATCCACATTCATCACAGGACTATTCCCCACATAACTATACAAATTCACTTGATCCGCCATTCCTACTGGATCTCTCGATATAAACCTCCCATTCTCACTATCATAATACCTCGCCCTATAAAAGTAGAGTCCAGTTTCACTATCATATTCTCTTCCTGTATAAAGTCTACTATTTCCTAATAACTTATTTCCACTAATCTTTTCGTATTCATCTATACCTATCCATCAACTAAGACTTTGTAATCAAGAATTTACTGTAGCATATATATAACTCTTCCCAAACACATCATACCTATATTTCTCAACTATATTACCAGATTCATCTGTAATTGCAACTGTACTTCACAAATTATCTTTGTGATAATAGTAAGTTTTACTTTGTGTACCATCATTCATAACAACAGCCACCACATCATCTATTCAACCATTTCAGTAGATATATTCTTTACTAGCAGTCTTTACAACATTTCAGCTACTATCCAAACTTGTTTCAGTTTCTTCTACAGTCTGTTGTCAAGAGTATACAAAGCTAGTAACAGTACTTCCACTCTCAAAAGTCACACTTCCATCACTTTCTATTTTATACTTTAAACTTTCTACTTTTTTTCCTATTCTTCTACCAAGTAAGTCATAGGAATAAGTGGAAAGTTTATGTTCTGGGATTGTGACAATTGTTCAAGTACTTGCTAAAGCTCAAGTATTTTCTGAACTTCAAGCTTCCTGGATCTCAGATCAAGTCTGGGATGACGAACCAGGTGAATCAGTTCAGTTTCAAGTTTCAGCTCAACTTTCAGTTTCAGATCAAGTACCAGTCTCTCATGTTCCTGTCTCAATACTTCAAGTATTTTCTGGATTTCAGGCTTCCTGGATCCCCGATCAAGTCGAGGATGACGGATCAGAAGTTCAACTTCCGGTTTCTATAATTGCTCAAGATCCTGTTTCATCTTCTGGCAATGGTGGATTTGGTTCTGTAATGGTTCAGCTTTCTTGAGTTGTTCAACTCTCAGTTTCTCAAGAATCCGTCTCAACACTTCAAGAATCACTTTCACTTCAACTTCCAGTTTCTGTACTTCAAGTATTTTCTGGAGTTCAACTTTCTGTAGTTGTTCAGGCTTCCTGAAACTCAGATCAAGTCTGTGAACTTGTTTCTCCTTGCGGTAATGACGAATCAGATGAAGATGACGAGTCCGAGGAAGATGAAGAATCAGCAGAAGATGACGAACTAGAAGAAGATTCAGTAGAAGATTCAGATCTCTCAATTTCACCTGGAATTATAGTAGTATTTTCAGTCGTTCCAGATCACGAAGATTCTATTGTTATTTGTTCTGTATGTTCTTTCTCCACAACCTCCACCAATCTATTCTGATAGTCATACCTAAATCTATACTTATCATTCTCAACAATATTTCCATTGTTATCATAACTCACAACTCAACTTCCACTGTTTTCATATTCACCACTAACTTGCGTATATTGATTCAAATTATTAGTTGCATAACTCAGACTTTTTGCTCCAAGTAATTGTCCAGAAGATGATAGGGAAGTGGTTCTATTTCACATCTTGTCATAAGCAAAACTCTCACTTCACAAACTGTCTCAATAGTTTACTCAGGTTAGTTCATACAAAGAATTGTAAGTGTAGCTATCTTTTCAATTATTCAAGATATTTCACACATTGTCATAAGTATAACTACGAGAATAAATATCGACTCAATTTCCACTTCCACTTCCATTTCAATCTCAACCACTTCTATTGCTCAAATCTTTTAGTCTGAGTAAATTGTCGTAAGTATAACTTGTATTACTTCAATTACTATAATTCAAACCATTAAGAGTTATTCAATTGTAACTATAACTTGCTACACTACCAGAACTTCAAACCAAACTTGAAGAAGAAATATTTGTCATTCTATTCAAACTATCAAAACTTCTATTTACTTTTCTTCAACTTGGATAAACAAGTTCCAACATATTTCCAAGTGAATCATAACTATATGAAACACTCTTACCATTATTAGTTTCACTAAGTAATCTTCACAAACTATCATAACTAAATGAAAGAGAATTA
>JAQUZJ010000062.1 GCA_028691375.1 Candidatus Altimarinota bacterium
AGCTCACATCATTTTTGGATAATTCATATATACTCATAAATCATCCCATCAAATAGGCATTGGTCTTACTATATTTATAAGATTTACTCAAATAATAAAAGTTATAAATATAAATAAAATTTCTGTTGAAATCAAATACAAATTGATTTTATCAAAAGTGTTTCAGTCTGGATTATGATTATCTATTTCTATTTTGTAAGCGTACAAAGATACAAATGATTCTATAAGTTCTTTATAGGATAAAATAATAAAAACTGTTAAAATTCAAAACAAAGTAAAAATATTATAAAAACCAATAAAACCAAAACTACATAATAAAAATAAAAAGACTGAAAATCCGAGTCCTAAACTTGTTAAAAATTGAAAATTTTCATCTTCTTGTTTAAATCATTTAATATAACTCAAAATCTTTTTTCAAAAAGAATAAGCTATGATTGTTATCATAAAAGGTAAGAAACTATATCAAATAATCTTAAAAAATAAAACCATTCCTCATCATTGTGAATAGCTACTGCTAAAGCTAAAGAAAGTCAAACATAATATAAAAATATGTAACAAGGCAAATCATCAAATCTTTAACGGACTAAAATTTAATTTTTTTTCTTTTTTTATAAGTGAAATAAATTTATATATTCCATAACAAACTAGTAACATAACAAAATAAGTCATATATCAAGAAGAACTTTCTTTATGAAAAGAAATTCAATAATATTCTCAAATAAAAAAATAAGCTGTGATTATAAGTAAAAAAGTTTTTAATAAAATTGCCATAAGATAGATAGTTAAATATTATTAAATAATTGCGGTCTGATTATCAGTTTCATTTTCAATAGTTTTAGGTTTTTTAATTTTTAAATTTATTTTGATTTCTTGAATAAATCTTTTGATTTCTTTTATATTAAACAAACCGATAAACATTATATAGAAAATAAATATAAATAAAATCAAAATAAAACTTTCTAGTCTGCCTTTATTAACAAAAAACTTTAGCAAAAATTCATATATGAAAAAACCTAAAATTCAAGATAATAAAACATTTTTTATAAAAAACTTAAAATCAAAACTCGTTCTAAAGGCTTTTGTTTTTATTTCGCTCATTATAAAAATTGGAATCCAAGATAGTCAAACAGCCAAACTTGATCAAACAACTCATAGAAGATTTATAAGAATCAAATTCAAAATAACATTAAATACCAATCAAACAGCTAATATTTTTGCTCTTTCTTTTACTTTTCAAATTCCAGCTAAAATACAAAAATCTATCTGAAACAAAAAATTAAAAGTAATAAAAAAACAAGAATACTTGAGTATTTCACCTGAAAATCTAAATTTTTCTCAAAAAAGAGTATAGGCTATTTCACTTGAAAAAATAAAAAAGAAAACGGAAATTATAACTGACATTACAGCGAAATATTTATAAAAAATACTTTTGATTACTTTGATTTTATCGTGTTCTCCAAGTGAATTTAACTCAGAAAAAACTGGAAAAAGAAATCAAATAATTGGTCCAATAAGCATAAATGGAATATTTATTATACTTAAATAAGTTGTATAATATCCCGCATCTATCGGTCAAAGAAGATAACTAATAAGTAACATATCAACTTGAGATAACACTGTTCATATATTAGATGCAATAAGAACCATAAAAGCATATTTAAAAAGTTCTTTTGTCATATTCTTATCATAGATAATTTTCGCATCAGCTAAGTAAGGTTTATAATATTTTTGATAAAAATGAATAAAGCTAAATATTGTACCAATAAAAACTCAAATTACCCAAGTCCAAGCATAATTTTCAAGTGTTCATAAATCCAAAAACCAAAAACCAAAAGTGAATATAACAACAAATACCATCCTTATAAACTCAACTAACTTTTGTATTTTTGTGTTTTGTGTAGCCATATAAATGACTGACATTATATGAAAAAATGTGAATCAAAAAAAGAATAATGACAATATTTTTAAAATAGAAATGGCTTGGACAGAATGAAAAAAGTATGTAGCTATCGAGCTAGAAAAAATTATTAAAACTATTCAAATAATTATTCAAGATATGAATTGCGCAAAAAAAGCATAAAAAATAGTAGTTTTAAACTTATTCCAGTCTTTTTCTACTATATATTTTGGTAAAAAATAATTGAGACTCTCTGCAAGTCATAAATCATTATAAGAACTAAGAAGTGTGACAAGACTTAATATTCAATATAAAATACCCATTTCCCCAACTGATAAATCGTTAGAAATAAGCATTTTTACTATATAGCCCAAAGGAGCAATCAAAAAAGAAAAAAAATAAAGCCAGAAACCTTTTTTTAAAAATTTTTCACTCAGTGAGGAATGCTGTTCTATCATTACAAAAAAGAATTAAGATAAAATAGTTTTAGAAAAAAAATCTCTAAATTCTTCCAAAGTTATATCTTTATTTTTAAGATAATCAAACATTTCTAATTTTTTTTCTAGTGAAATTCTACAAAATTCAGTTATAACCTGGTAACTATTCGGTAAAACTCCCCTGGCTTCGGGAGAAATAATAATATCTCTATTTATTGACATAAGATATTTAAAATATCATCTTTGTGTTTCTGTCAAAAAAGTTTCTATACTTTGTCAAAATTCGAGTGCTAATGGAAAAGAATAATACAAAAAATTAACTATATCTTCTCACAAAACTCAAATATCAAAGTCTCATAAAATTATTCAATACTTGTTACTATTTTTTCATCTACTAATAAAAACTGTTCAAATTATAGCTCCCCTAATAATACTGCTATCAATTCAAAAAATCTTGTTTTCTTTAGTTAACTTATCAATTGACTCTAATGCAATATCCAAAGAAATAAATTCATCTAGTTTGTGCACTTTTCATTTATGTCTAGCATCATGATAAAGAGCGGCTAATAGTAGCGATTTTATTTCCATTAAATTAAATTTATCTGGATTTAGGTAAAGCACATAGCTGGCAGTTTTTAGAGCATGCAAATAATTATGGAAGGAATTGTTTTGATAATATTTTTTTACCTCAAATAAAATATCTTCATCAACCATTTTAGAAGATAGAATCAAATCCTCAAGAATCTTTTCTTGTCTTGACTTTCTGACCCAAATTATTTCGTTCATTTTTGTTTTAATTAAATAATATAAACTAAGGGGGTATTTTATAATAGTTTAGTTTATATTTTTAAAGATTATAGGTTCATCATTCTATATCAGAAAAAACTTTTCAATCTTTAAAAGTTATAACTCTTTTTTTAAGCTTATTTACAATTTTGTCGTCATGGGTCGCAATAATTATTGTTTTTCAATTTTTATTCAATTCAAGAAGAATATTCATAATTTCTTCGGCCATTTTTGGATCAAGATTTCAAGTTGGCTCATCTCATATAATAATATCTGGGTCGTGTATCAGAGCTCTTGCAATGGCTACTCTTTGAGCTTCTCATCAAGATAAAGTCTGAATAAAAACTTCTTTTTTGGTAATAAGTCAAACTTGACTTAAAACTTCAGGAACCCTTTGAATAATTTTATTATCATCAAATCAACTAACTTCCATTGCAAAAGCCACATTTTCTCTTACCGTTTTGCTTTTTAATAATTTATAATCTTGAAAAATAACTCACACATTTCTTCTGTATGCATTAAGATTTTTCTTGGAATATTCATAAACATTCTGACCATTGTCATCGATAATATTTCATCTTTTTGGTGCTAAATCTCAAATAATAGTCTTTATAAGACTAGTTTTACCACTTCAAGAATCTCATATAAAAAAAATAAATTCTCCCTTTTTTATATTAAAATCAATGTCTTTTAATACATCTCTATTATTATATCATATAGTTACATTTTGGATTTTCATTGTTTACCAATAATATTATTACTAATTTGCCTCATTTTATAGAAAAAAAACTTTTTGTAAAAACTTTATGTTTTTTATAATAGACTAAGTTTCTTAGTTAAAACCAATTTAAAAAAATGGAAAGAAATAATTTTTTATAAAAAACTTGCATTTTAAGCACAAAATCTTATGTTATTTTTGTACTTAAAAATACTTGGAAAGGTGTCAGAGTGGTTGAACGAGCACGCTTGGAAAGCGTGTGTACGCGTAAGTGTACCACGGGTTCGAATCCCGTCCTTTCCGCCAGAAAAAACCAAAATATTTTTTAACTAAAAATCATGCCAAATTTGAGCTTTTATGTAGATCCCGTTTTGACTAACCAATGAATAAAAATTAAAATGGCCAGGTTTTTCGTGCCCGAAATAAGTAAACGTAGATGAAGTGAATTAGAAAAAGATATTGAAAATGCTGTAAAGACTTTAGATATTCTGACAATGCTACAATCGCCCATCTTAAGAGAATACAAAAAGTTTTATAAAGAATTTGATGAAAGTCTTATTTCACCGGCTGAACATCTATTACTTATAATTCAAAAATCTTGAAATATTCCAAATATTAACAAAGTTGTCGATTGCTATAACATTGTTTCGGTTGAAACTTTGCTTTCAATATGAGCTCATGACTTAAAGTATATAAATGGAAATCTGAAATTTGTGATTACTAATTGAAATGAAAAATACATTCCTTTGTGATGAACAGAGCAAGAAAAAGTAAACAAATGAGAATGCGCATGTATGGACGAAGAAAAAATAATATGTCGCATGGATATAAAACAATGCAACGAAACAAAAGTCTCATTAGAAACAAAAGATTTTATTATTTATGTCCAGTGAAACCAAGAAACAAGTGAAGATTATGTATTGAATTGATTGATGAAAGTTTGTAAAAACATAGAAAAATACTGTCTGTGAAAATATGAGATTTTATAATTTTATTTTTTAACTAAAAAATTATGACAGATTATAAATTAACTTGAGAGGTTTGTTGTCCTCCATTTGACCCAGAAACAATGGATAATAAAACATTATCCTGGGAAGATAAACTTTTTATCAAAGATTCAATGCCGACATTTTTCCATATTCCATGGCCACCCACTATTGGCAAACTCATGACAAGAATGCGGTGAAAAATCGAAAAAGCAAAAGTTAGCCCAAAACTAGAGGATTTTATTTGTCTTGCTTATGATCCTACTCCATGGAGAAGTGAATATTATATGACTGTAGAAAAAGAAATTCCAGATGCAGAAAATATAAAATTGTCCTGAACTTTTATCACAAAAGTTTTTGATGGACCTTATAATAGTGTACCAAAATTTATCAAAGAAATGGAACAAATCGCACAAGAAAAATGAAAAAAAGTCCTAAAAAACTACTTCTACTACACATCTTGCCCAAAATGTGCCAAACTTTATGGACATAATTATATTGTAGCTTTTACGCAGGTGGAAGGATAAAATAACTTATAAACATGAAAAAAACAATTTTAGTACAATGAAAAGAGATGGTTCTTTTTGAACAAAAAAAAGAAGAAGATTATATTTCTCTTACTGATATAGCAAAATATAAAAATGCAGAATTCCCTGCTGATGTTGTAAAAAACTGGTTGAGAACTCGTAGTACTATTGAATTTATTTGAATATGGGAAAAAATTAATAACGCCCATTTTAAACTGGTCGAATTCGACCAGTTTAAAAACAATGCCTGAAGTAATTCTTTTGTTCTATCTCCTCAAAAATGGATAGAAAAAACAAATGCTATTTGAATTATATCAAAATCTTGAAGATATTGATGAACTTTTGCTCACAAAGATATTGCACTCGAATTTGCAAGTTGGATTTCCCAGGAATTCAAACTTTATATTATCAAAGAATTTCAAAGGCTCAAACAGAAAGAAAAGCAAAAAAAATTGGAATGATGGGAAACCAAAAGACTCATTGCAAGTATGAACTACAAAATTCAAACTGATGCAATCCAAGAATGTTTAATACCAACATTATCTGAATTTAAACAAAAATTTGCATATGCTGATGAGGCCGATCTCATAAATATTGTGATTTTTTGAAAAACAGCAAAAATGTGGGAAGATGAAAATCCAGAACTCGCAAAAAAATGAAATATGAGAGATTATGCGAATGTGATAGATTTAGTTGTTTTAGCCAATTTAGAGAATTTTAATGCTGATTTTATAAAACAATGAGTAACAAAAGAAGAAAGATTCGAAAGGCTTTCCCAAATTGCAAAAACACAAAAACAGTCTTTGCTATATATTAACAATGGAAAAAACTTAAAAAAACTAGAAAATTAAAAAAAGAAATAACTGGCTCCTGCTCCCCTCTTAGAAAAATGGGGTCTTAGGGGGGATAAATGATAATGATTAGGTGCAGATCAGCAAAAACTTACCAGTTGAAGGTTTATCCCCCC
>JAQUZJ010000005.1 GCA_028691375.1 Candidatus Altimarinota bacterium
AAAGTGTCCAAAGAATCTATTTCTTTTTGTACCTTATTTTTAATATTTTTGTCAGTTTCTTTTTTTACATCTTTTTTTGTCTGATTTACTTTTTCTTTTGTTGTATTTTTAACTTCTTTAATCACTTCTTTTTTTATATCACTTTTTACTTCTGCTGTTTTTTCAATTTTTTTTACTTCTTCTTTTTTAGTTGTTTCAATTTTTTTTATTTTTCAATCTTGAAAATCTTTGTAGTATTTTTTGAGAGTTTCTCTTGTTTTTGGTCAATAATAGTAGGATCATACATCTTCTTTTTTCTGTAATATTTTAGCTTCCACTTGAAAAGCAAATATAGCTTCTTCTAATTTTGTATCAAAAATTCAATTTACGTTGTCGTTATAAAATCAGATTTCTTTTAGAATATTTTGAAGTTTTTTAATGATTTCAGAACCACTTTTTTCATTTATATTGACATTAAATACATCATTTTCTTTTTTATAAACAGAAAAATCAACCGGAGCTATTTTAAAATTAGTCAATTCGAGTTTTCAACTTTGACCAGTTTCTCATTCTTTTAATATTTTTCATTCAATTACTTTTTTTCAAAATGTAAGTGCCCTTTTTAGTCATTCTTCTCAATAACCAACCCAAATGTCTATTCTGTCATAAGGATTATCTCTTTCTCATGCCTTTACTATAGCTCATCATCTGTCTCCGACTGTTCAGATTCAAATTCATTTCAAATCTATTTTTGTTCAAAAAGAATAAGTTTTTGGCGTTGCAATTAATCCAGTAAATACTTCTTTTCAATTTGCTGCAATAGTGTCTCAGTTCATTCTTGTCTCAGCTTCGTAGCTTCATTTGTAATAGATTTCTTGATTAGGAAGAGGTGTATAATAGGCTGTTACTACGAATTTTGTGTTGTACCAAATTTCATTTCAGACGTCAGTATTTTCTCATTCTCATGCAAAAGCTAAACTTGATTGTGATATAAGAATCACAAGGATCCAACAAACTATTTTTTTCATTTTATTTTTGTTTAGTTTTATAACCAAAGCAATTCTATCATATCATTGTTTTTGAGGACAAATAAATATATATTGACGGATAATTTATTTATTTTTTAATCATTAATTAGTCAAAATTAACAAAAAATTATGGAAAAAAATTTGACAGAATAATGTTTCTGATTATAAATTGTAGTGTTGAAATTGTTAAAATTAATTTTGGTTTTATGAGTAGAAGTTGTAAATTACTAAATGCTATTAAGTTTTCGGTTTATAAACCTGAGGAGTTTTAAGACATGTGTGATTTTACTTGCAACTTAACTTCTCCTTGGGTCAAAACTCAAGGAGATTTTTTTATTTTTTTAAATTTTATAGAATTATGGGGGGAATAAGTTGGGCATCTCAGTCGTATCATCCTTGAACTTTTGTGGTCGCAAATTCAAAACAATGAACAGAAGCTTTGAGTATAAATGATAAAAGATTAGCACTTATAACTGAAGATATTTTGTATACACAAGGGTGAAGTTTAAAAATTACTTGAAATAAAATAGAAATTCCTCAGCAGGTTTTAAATGAAGTAAATAATCTTCTTTCAGATACTGAATCATTAGAGGAAGATGAAAATACAAGATTAAGTGATTGTGATTGAAAATATATTGCTCTTTCTGAAGATACTGCAGAAATAATAGGTAGTATAATTTCCATTAAAGCATAAATTTTATTTTGGGACAAAAAATTTGCAAAAAACTTATAACTCCATATAATGGCGTTAGGTTTTAATTAAATAAGAATTTGACAGCAAGTTCTTATTTTTTTACCCGAAATTTACTTAAAAATTATAATTTAAATTTTATTTATGTTGGATATTAAAAAAATAGAAGCTGCCGTAAATCTTATTGCAGCAGAGAAAAAGATCTCAAAACAGAAGTTATTAGAAATTATTGAATCAGCTCTTAAAACCGCCTATAAAAAGGATTTTGGTAACAAAGATATGGAAGTAAATGTTGTTATTAATCTTGAAGAATGAACTTATGAAATTTCAGTTGAAAAAGAAATAGTAAAAGAAGTTGAAAATCCAGCTTGTGAAATTTCTTTAAAAGAAGTAAAAGAAGCTTTGGGCGAAGATGCTGCTGCTTTTGGTATAGGAGACACAATAGAAATTGACGTGACAGATGAAGTAATGAAATCTGAATGATTTTGAAGAATAGCATCACAAGCAGCAAGACAAGTTATTATCCAAAAAATTCAAGAAAATGAAAAGGAAAAGATTTATGATTTATTCAAAGACAAAATCTGAACTATTATTAATTTAAAAATTGAACTTGTTGAAAAAAACAAAGTTTTGTTTGATTATAATGGTAATGCTGTAATTTTACCAAAATCAGAACAGGTTTCCCGTGACAAATATACTGCTGGACAAAGAATGTATCTTTATGTTGTACAAGCCGAAGAAACCATTGCTTGACCAAAAGTTGTTTTATCAAGAAAAAATAAAGAATTGGTAGAAAAATTATTTGAACTAAATGTTCCAGAAATTGAAGATGGAACTGTTGAAATAGTTTCAATAGCAAGAATTCCGTGATTTAAAACAAAAATAGTTGTAGACACAAGATATGAGGAAGTTGATCCAGCATGAAGTCTTATTTGACCAAAATGAATAAGAGTAAAAACTGTTGTTGATGAATTGTTCTGAGAAAAAGTTGATATTGTAAATTATACTGATGATAGCAAAGAATTTGTGAGAAGACTTTTGAAACCAGCTGAAATTCTTGATGTAAAAATTAACGAAAAAGAATGAGTAATTACTTGTAAACTTACTTCTGAAGAGAAAGGAAAAGCACTTTGAAGTGGTGGAGCAAACCTAAAACTTGCAGAAGAAATTTCTTGATTTGGTATTCAACTTGAAGTTGTAGAAATTGAAGGAGATATTAATTAGAGATTAAAAGAATAAAAGAGGAAGAGAAGAAAAGAATAATTATGAAGAATAAATTAGGAGCAAAATATAACGAAAGAAATAAATTGAAAATTAAAATAAAATGTTCGTCATTGTGAGATTTTTTGTAAAAAAATCGTGGCAATCCAAGTTCGCTTTTTTAGCTACAGTAGATTGCCACGTCGTACCTCCTCGCAATGACGGTAAATTCCCAATCAAGTTGAGGATGGTGGCACTAATAAAACTTTACTACCTAACAATATAATTATGTCAGTAAATACATTGAAAGTGATTTTGCTAACAAGAATTGCAAATGTCTGAAAGGAAAATGAAATTGTTGAGGTAAATTATTCTTATGCTAAAAATTTTTTGATACCAAAAAAAATGGCTAGAGTTTTGACCGAGAATGAAGTAAAAGAAATTCAAAATAAATGAAAAAGAGATGAGCAAAGAAGAATAGCCAATCTAGAGAATAAACATAAAATTGCTGAAACCTTGAATGGAAAAGATTTACATTTTGAATTACAATGAAAAAAAGATAAGATTTTTGGTTCCATAACCGAAATTGAGGTTGTAAGTAAAATCAAAAAAGAATTTGGGATTGAACTTGAAAAATGAAATATTATCTTACCAGACGGACATCATATTAAAAAAGTTTGAAAACATGATATAAAAGTAAATCTGGGGAAAGATGTGTATATTAAAATGTTTGGACAAGTGAGTGTGAAGGAATAAAGAGAGTAACAGAAATTATGAATTAAAAATCACGAATTTAAATCCAGAATCAGGAAGTAGAAATTATGAATTGTAGGGAACAAATATTTTCGTTCCGAGTATTAAAAAATAAAATCACGTCATTGCGAGAGTTTTTGGATAGAAAACTCGTGGCAATCCAAGTCCGCTATAAGAATTAATGACACACTAGTATTACGGTTTTCCTACTGTACTTTTGTAACCAAAAGTACCAAAAGTTTTGGGGGTTCACAAAACTCATTAATTGCAAAATTTAAGTTTTATAACTTCGGAACTTCATTCAATCCCGCATTGCGGGATCACCCCCAAACCTCCATTGTTGCTTTCTTCCAGAGTAGGATTTATATCCTGTAACTTATTTTTATGAACTACTTAGCAATTGATTATTGAACATCAAAGATTTGACTTGCAGTTAATGTTGGTGAAATTGCACTTCCTCTTAAGGTTGTACCAAATAAGTGAGTTATAGAAGAGATAAAAAAAATCATTAAAGAAAGAAAAATTGAAGCTATGGTTGTTTGAATTCCATCACATGTTGATGGAAAAATTGGCAAACAAGCTTTAATTGTGGCTGAATTTGTAGAAAAATTAAGAAAATCTATAGGTAAAAAGATAATAATTTATTGATTTGATGAGAGATTTTCGACTTATGATGCCATGACAAGTCTAGAATATATTGGTTATGATAAAAAAAATATTTGACAAGTTGATGACATGGCTGCAAGTATTATATTACAATGATTTTTTGATTATAAAGGCGAGAAGAGTATTTTTTAGAAAAGATTTCTGTAGTGATTTTAAATCCACTATAAGAAATAATCGTGTACTAATCTTATAATCTTCCTCCTTTACTTTTGTAACCAAAAGTACCAAAAGTTCTCTCGGGTTCACAAAACTCATTAATTGCAAAAATTAAGTTTTATAGCTTAGGAAATCCATTTAAGCAATTGTTCATCCCCAAACTCCCATTGTTGTCTTTTTACAACTTTTACCTTTTTAACTTAATAATTATTATGCATCTTTGATTTATAATGGATGGGAATCGTCGTTGGGCTAAGGAAAAAGGATGGTTTAAATCTATTTGACATAAACATTGATTTGATAATTTGAAAAATATAATTGATCTCTGTTTAAAGGAAGGTATTGAATATACCAGTTTTTGGACTTTAGCTAAAAATAATATACAGAATAGGGAACAAGAAGAGCTGGATTTTATTTATAATCTTATTATAAAAGATGTTTATGGTTTAAAAGATGATTTTCTAAAAAAATCCATAAGTTTTAGAACTGTTGGAGATCTTTCACTTTTGCCTATAAACGTAAAAAATACTTTGGAAAAATTGACTGAAGAAACAAAAAATTGAGAAAAATTGACTATTATAATGGCAATAGGTTACGGATGACAGGATGAAATTGTAAGATGAATAAAAAAGTTTATAATTGAAAACGCTGAGAATATTAAATCAGATTTGGAAGAAGCTCTAGTTTCTTTAGACGAATGAAGTTTTTTCAAATATCTTGATACTTGAGATTTTCCTGCACCTGATCTTATTGTAAGAACTGGGTGAGATATAAGAATGAGTTGATATTTTCTTTATGCATCAGAATATTCGGAATATCATTTTACAAAAACCTACTGGCCGGATTTTTGAGAAAAAGATTTTTATGAGGCACTAGATTTGCTTAAATGAGCGAAAAGGAATTTTGGGAAATAAGGCTTCATGTACTTTTGTAACCAAAAGTACCAAAAGTTTTTGGGGGTTCACAAAACTCATTAATTGCAAAAATTAAGTTTTACAACTTCGGAAATCCACTCAAACAATTGTTCACCCCCCAAACCCCCCATTGTTGCCCTTTTCTGGAGCAAAAACTAGAACAATAACTAAATAATGAACGACGGAAAGTAGGTTCCCGATCAAGTCGAGGATGATGAAAAAAATAGATTACCATGTCGCTATCGTATCTCGCGAGTGGTGAACATTTGCTTGTATCTTGTAACTAAAATTTATGAAAGACAAAGAAAAAATAAAATCCTTGCACGAAAACAAAAAAGCGCTTTTTGATTATGAAGTACTTAGGGATTATGAAGCCTGAATTATGCTCTATGGGCATGAGGTGAAGAGTGTGAGGAAAAAAATGATTAACCTGAAATGAAGTTATGTTACAATCAGAAATTGGGAAGCTTGGCTTATTGGGATGCACATTTCACCATATCAAAGTGTTGGTAAAAAAGTGAGAGAAAATATTGATTCAAAGGCTGAAAGAAAAATTTTTTTACATAAAAAAGATATAATTTATCTTGCTGCGAAGCTAAAAGAAAAATGATTTAATGTCGTTCCTGTTGAAATCTATCTTCGTTGAAGCCTCGTAAAAGTAAAGATTGCTCTCGGAAAATCTAGAAAAAAATTCGAGAAAAAACAAGTTCTCAAGGAAAGAGATTTGTCCAGAGAAGCAAGTAAAGTGATTAAGGAAAAATATTATTTTTAGGAGAAAAATACTCTAATTACAGTGTCATCCTGATTTTGATCTTTATTTGAAAGAGACAGTATTTAGGTATAATACTCGCATACAATGAAAAAATATAAAACAAGAAGTATTAAAGCTTCTCAGAGAATTCAGTAAGATAAATTAAATCTTAAATCTAATAGCTATGTTTAAACTAAAAGAAAACCAATTATTAAAGGATTTGCAAGAATATATTTTAGAAACTGGTGTTGAACTGTGATTTGATAAATTAAGCGCAACTCAAAGATGTTTAATGCTTTGAGAAGAAGTTTGAGAATTATTCAAAAGTGTCCGTAAATATGAAAAAATTAAGATTGATAAAGATTCAAAAGTAGATTCTATTGAGGATGAATTAGCTGATATTCTCAAACAGGTCTGTGCAGTGGCTAATTATTTTCAAATTGACTTAGAAAAAGCTTTTATTGAAAAAGAAAAGAAAAATATTTGAAGATGGAAATAAATAAAATTTAATACTTTAACTGGGGGAAAACCATAACTGTCCGAAACCTTATTCCTTAGTTTTAATAAGCCAACATAATACTTCGGTAATCTGTATTTGTCATAAATAAGACATCTATATAAATAAAAAATTACATTATTTCATATTGCATAAGTATTTTTTTATATTTATAAATAAATTTATAAAAAGTAAATATCTAAAATCTAGAAATTTTTACATTAAAGGCTATTAAAACTGAACTATTTAGAATATAAAAAATAGATGTAATTCTAATTAACTGGCTTATTTATAAGATAGACAATATCTTAAGCTTCATTTGTTGGCTTTAATAAAGTTAATAACAAGGTTTCGGACAGTTATGGGGGAAGACCCTTAATAAAAAAAATAAAACTAATTCTAACATCATCCTGAATTTATTTTATTATCCACTGTGCCCTACTAACCATGGATCCTGAAACAAGTTCAGGATGACGATAAAACCCTTTATACTTTTAACTTTATACTTATTTATGATCTACTACCAATGAATTAAATGAGCATATTCGTATTTCGTGGCTGAGATGGTTGCGGAAAAAATGTGAATGGATTTGGAAAAAGAAGTTGTGTGACTTGAGTCTTTTCGTGATGTTTGGGCTCAGATTTGAGATTCTGATATTGGCATTATAGCAGTTGAAAATTCTTATGCAGGTTCAGTTCATGAAAATTTTTACAATTTTTTGCGTTATCCAGATATTAAAATTATCGGAGAAATTAATTTATCGATAAATCATTCCTTATTATCAAAAGATACCGATATCCAAAATATCAAAAAAGTTTATGCTCATCCACAAGCTTTGGCTCAATGTTATTCTTTTCTTAAAGAGCATAATATGGAAGCTATAACTTATTCTGATAATGCTTCTGCGGCAAAATATGTATCCGAAATTTGAGAATCAGGAAAAGCGGCAATTGCATCAAAAAAGGCAGGAGGAATATATGGACTTAATATTTTAGCTGAATGAATTGAAGATCAAGAGGGAAATACAACAAGATTTTTTCTTATAGTAAAAGAAAATTTCACAAAAAGTTTGTTTGAAAAAAAGACAAAAACTACAATAATTTTTGAAACAGAAGATATTCCTTCAGCTTTATATAAATGTCTTTGAGCTTTTGCTACAAATCATATTAATCTTAAAAAAATCGAAAGTTTGCCAAGTCTCAAAAATCCTTTTACTTACACTTTTTGGGTTGATTTTGAGTGAAATATGGATAATGAAAATACAAAAAAAGCCATGAAAGAATTAAAATTTTTTACTAGATTTTTGAAGGTTTTGGGAGAATATTAGATTTTAAATTCTGAATTATAAAAATATGTATTACTTGAGCAAGCAGATGAATATATGATATTCTACAATCAAAAAAGACCTCATCAGTCTTTTTGATATAAAACACCAAATGAAGTCTACACTGAATCTATTTTAATTAGAAACTCTGTAGTAAAATATTAGCGTAATCCTGTATTAAAATTTGTATTTGATTTTTAGACCATTATACTTTTAATACTTCATCGTTTTCGTTAATAATTAAATGTTTTTTATTGTTAATAAGTTTTATCCATATTATTTTATATATTATATTTTTTCAAAATTATCTTATTAATAATCCAGCAAAACCTAATATTTCCTCAAATAATAGAATTGCTTTATTTTTCTCATTATTCTCTAGATAAACTTTCATTAATCATTGTATATTAGTAAAAAATTCATATTCATTTTCTTTATAATATTTATATTTAGTTCATGAAATATATTTATTAAATAAACTTTTATCTTTTATATATAATTCATCTAATAAATAATTATAATCTCAATAGAGACTGGTATGATATATTCAATAACAAATTTTATCATTCAAAACTTTTATTATTTCATCATCATTTAAATCTTTTAAAGTAAATATCTCATTTTTTTCTCTTTCTGGTTTTTCTAATTCTTTTAATATCAATTCAGATTTATTAATTTTTCATAATTTATATAATTCATCATATAAATCAAAATCTTCCTTATTCCAATAATAATCGATACTTGTTTCATTTTTAATATCTTCTATTAAATAATTTACCTGATTTACAAATCCATCTCTTCAAACACTAACTAAATATAAATATATTTTAAGTTTTAATAAATTGCTTTTTCTATCATGAAAATATAAATTTTCAATATCTTCATCTGTGAAATTATTATTCTTTATTTTATAAACTAAGATACTAGTTTTTATTTCATCATTATAATTATAGTTAATATCATCTATTTTTTCTTTATATTCTATAGCTTTATCGAGACTAAATGTTAAAAGAAAATTGATTATACTTTTTCATAAATAAGCAACTCATTTTTCAGTAATTCAATCGATTTTTCAATACAAATTAATAATCTCATCTAAATAATCAAATGTTTTTTGTTCTGTGATTACAGAATTATATTTTAAATCTTCCAATATTTCAAAAATATATGTAAGATAGTAATCTTTTCTAAATCAATATTTTACATAAGAATGTGCAATTCAACTATCAAAACTTTTAATTTGTAAATCATTATTTAAGATTAGTCAATATAACTGAGAAATAAAGATATAATCTTCTGCCTCTGAAGAAGGATAATCAAACTTTTTCTCTGTATTATTTTTTAAAAATGTAATTTTTTCTTCATTAATAATATTTGATAATTTATTAGTTTCATTTAATTCATCCAATTTTTGTAATGTTTTATAAAAATTAATTTCATCAACAAACTCACTTAAATTATCCCAAATTAGATTTACATTTTTTAGATAATCTCATTCTATATTATAATAAAATATGTATGCTAAAATTTCTGAGTAGATTTTACTTATATTAATATTTAAATTACTAGATACACTAGGAATATTTAAATAATTTATTACCTCTTTAATATATTCATCAAATTTAATTTCTTCTCTATTTAATATCGATTTTAGATATAAATAATATGAATATTGATAAATTATTCTATTTTGTGACAAAAAATGGTTTTCTTTAATATCAAATTTAATTTCTTCTATAAATATATACGATGCTAATTGATTACTATTTAAATTAGATTCATAAAATCACCAATGAATATTAAAGAATCAATTACTTCATTCTTTTAATTCTTTAAAATCTTCTGATTCAAATATTTCTTTTTCATTTTCGTATAATCCAAAAATATATTTTAAAAATAAAGTTATAGCACTATCTTTTATTTTTAAATCTTCTTTATTGTAGTTTATAAATTCTTTAAAATCTCATTCATAAGAAATAGATTTTTCTTTTATTAAATTTAAAATATTTTGATTTCATAAAATAGTTTTTATATTTTCTAATTTTAATCAAACTTGTAAAAAAGCATAAAACTCAACTTTTTCAAATTCATTTATAACTTTTAAAATATCTTCTTGATTTCAATATTTTAATATATTATCAAAAAAAGCATAATATGGTGAATTAAAAAAATCTGAAGTAAATTCTATTCTTTGAAACATATTTACTTTATAGTTTGATTTTATTTTTTTATATAAATCAAAATAAGAATTAATTTTTCTATAATGTATTGCTATATAAGCTCTATTTTTAAAATTGATTCCATCAAATAAATGGTCTAATTCTTGTTCTAATTCACTTCTGTTAAAATTATATTTCTCATCATCTTTATCTAATTTTCATAATTTTTCTTCAAGACTTTTTCTTTTTTGCGTTTTTACTTCTATTAAATTATTTAGTTTATCATAAAAACCATCTGCAATATCTTTATATCATTTATCTAAAGCTATTTTTATTGTAGTGAAATTCAAATAATAAAAACTATTAAACCAATTATATATTGGTGAAGTTTTTTCTAAAATATAACCTCTTAGAATATTTTCAGGTAAATCAAATAATCATTTTATAAAAATTTCTGGTTTAATTTCATCTATAGGATTATGCTTTAAATAATAGTCCATAAATAGATTTAAGCTAACAATTCAGGCATAATTTTCATTTTCAATATATTTTCTTTTTAAATAAGAGAAAAACCATTTTATAATAAAATTTCCATCAGATAGAATATTTCATTCTCTAATACTTAATTTATTTTTAGAATATTCATCAGAAATGTATCTAACTAAAAAATATTCATAAAAAGATTTATGATAAAAAGAATATTTTCATTCAGATTCAATAAAAAATGTTTTTAAAATATAATCTAGAAACATCTTTTTCTTGTTTTGCTGAATTGAAATAGATTGAATAAAATCTTGTATTTTTTCTTTTTCTAAAATCAATGAATTACTTTTATATAAAAGTTCTGAAACTTTTGTTAATAATAAAAATAACTCATTTGTATCAATTTCAAATTTTGTTAATTCATTATTTTTATTAGAAATTTCTTTTAAAAATTTCTCTGTTAATTCTAATTTTCAATCTTTTTCTTCTAATTTTTCATATACTTCAAAAAACTGTTCTAAATAAAATATATCTTTTATTTCAATTTGTAATTTTTTATATTTTTCTAAATCAATTTCTTTTCATTTTTTTTGAAAGTAATTTTCTAAAATTTTAGTATCTCATCAATTATCAATATTAAAATTGAATTCTTTTATAATATATTGTTTAAAATTCGGATATTTAGATAAAAGTTGTCATAAATTGATACTAGTTTTTCTTGAAGAAATTATATATTTATAATTTTGATTATTTTCTATAAAATATAATATCTCAGCTGTTTTTTCTAAACTTATTTCATCTAATCAATCTAAAAGTAAAATAAACTTTTGTTCTCATTTTATGTTAAATTTAGTTATTTTTTCATCTAAATATCCTTCTAGAGTTTTTTCTCATAAATTTATTAAAGCTATAAAAAAAGGTATAAATTCATTATTTTTATAAAACCATAATTTTTTATTTAAACTATTTTTTATTTTGAAAAATATATCTACTAATAATTGAGTTTTTCAACTTCAAGGATTTCAAATAATAATACATCTATTTTCTTCCAAAATAGATTCAATATTTAATCACTCACAAAAATCTAGAGAAACATAATAATTTTCTCAAAGTAAATTTAATTCCTTTTTTCTTCAATTTATTTGATTTAGAAATCATTTTATATTTGAATATTTTCCAATATAAATATATTTATTGAAACTATCAATAATATTAGCAAAATCACCTATTTTAATATTTTTATTCATTTATAAATTCTAAGAATTAAAACTATCATCAATTTTAGCTCATTTTCAAATTTCAATATCTTGATTAACCTTAGATTTAAAACTTTTTGTAACTTTAGATTTATCTCAAATTGTAATATTTTTGTTATATGATTTATATCATAAAAATCATAATCATCACAAAACAACTCCTCAAAGTAAAAAATTGAAAAATACTTTAATAAAATCCCAAAGTCAATTTGTAAATAATCAAGTTAATATATCAGTTATAGTGTTATTATCCATACATATAAAAATTAATAAGATAAATATTATACTTAAATATAATATAAATTTTCTGAGAAAAATCAAAAACCTATAAAAAATAGCTTAAGTTTAAACTTAAGCTATTTTTTATCTTTTAATCGTAACCTCTATTTCTAAATAATAAAAGTTCGATTCAATTATTTCTATTTGGTGGAGATGACGGGATTTGAACCCGTGTCTTGCAGTCCTCTCCTTACATTTCTACTATCATAGTTTGTTTTAATATTTGATAAGGCAGAAAACAAACAAAAGATCTTATCAAGAAAAATTTTATATATTCTATTGGACTCCAAAATTTTTGAAAACGAATCCAATAAAGCTATTTAATTAATTTTAATTTCGTCTAGCTACAAAATCAAAATTTTGTAAACACGGCAATATAGCCTCATTCCTAAGAAGGGTTTACGGTTTTACTCTAGTTGTACTGACTAAGCAGCGAAAGCTAGAGAAGGTGTTGCTTTGAAAGCAGTTAAACCTTTTGCAGTTCTATTTGCATTTTCTTTGCTTGTAATTGATTAGAGAAGCCACAAGCACCTCCTCGATAGCGTATAAAGACAGGTAATATCTACAATAGAATCCATAACCATCCCCAAATTTAACTAGATTTATAAAACTAGCCAACTCATTTTAAGAAAAAGATTACATATTTCAAGTTTAAAAAATTGTCTTTTTTTTAATTGCATATAGTCCCTATTTTATGCCAAAAACATTTTGTTTTTTTCTCTTGATTTTAGCAAAAAATATTATAGACTTCCTTTGAAATTTTTTTTAAAAATTAATACCAATTAAAAAATGAAAATAAAAACAAAATTGTTTTTTTTATTTATATTTTTGTCTTCAATATTAGGTTTTGCCTTTGCTGAAGTTTTTTTTGATATAAATGCTAGTTTGGATTCTGGAGTTTATGAAAATGCAATAAAAATAGATTTAAAAACTACAAAAGAAAATGTAAAGATTTTTTATAGTTTTAATCCAGAGGCTACTCCAAATGATTTGCTTGAATATACGTGATCAATATTGATTAAAAAAACCACTCCTCTTGTTTATTTTGCTGTAGAAAATTACCAAAGCGAAACAAAAATCAAACAAAATGATTATGTCATAAACTACAGTGTTTGGGTTAAATTTGGTACCGGTACCCAACTAAAAAATTCAGGAGATAAAAAAGTAGACCTAAGCTATCGGACAATAAAAACTGACAAAGGTGTATATACCTTTAAAGAATGAGATGAAATTTCTGTATGAGCTTACGCTGAATTACCAAATGATATAGCTTATTGAAGTTGATATATTGAACTTTATTCTCCAGATTGAGAAAAAAAAGATTCCATAATTCCAGTTTTTGAAACAAAAACTACAAATTCTACCTGAACAATTACAACAAATAAGTCCTGAACTACTTTTAATAACGACAAAACCACAGAAACAAAAAAACCTATAAAAAAAGAAGACCCTAAAAAAGATTCCACAGTCATCAAAAAATTTGAACCAAAAAAGACAAAACCTACAGAAACAAAAATTAAAAATTATAAAGTTTCGAAAGAGGCTGAAATCAAAGAAGAAAATACAAAACCCTTAATAACAGAAACTGTAGAAGAAAAACCTATAGAAAATCTGGATCAGACAGGCTCGGATTCTTGAATTATAGAGGAGAACAATATTACAGAATCTTGAACTCAAGATATAATAAATCAAGAAAATTTATCAAAATCAAAGGAAGTTACCTGAAGCCAAAATCAAGAAAAAAACACAAATCTCTGAAATGATCTAAAAACTTCCATACAGGAATCCAATAATGGCTCCATAACCAATTTTATAATCTATACTGTAATCTGAATATTATTTTTAATTTTTCTCCCAAGAGCCTTCATAAAAGCCAAAAATAAAAAATAAATTAAATTAATTACATATAAACTCCATTTATATCAACTATATTTGATTAATTTGGCAAAAAAACTTTCTAATTTCTTAGAAAGTTTTTTAATATCATTTTGGCTTCAGTTAATAGAGGATGTTAGAACTAATTTGATGTGCAGTGAGAGTATCTATATTCCAAAGCTTAGAATAAATTAGTTTGTTTTTCTGTTATTAACCCCTACCAAAATACTGTCAGGAATATTTTCTCAAATAAATATTAGTTCATAAAAAGGAATTTTTATTTTTTCTCTTAAATATGCTTAATTGATTTCTCATAAAATCAACATAACTTTGTATTTCTAATCTCAAATCACCTATAATTTAGGTGATTTTTTGATGCATAAAATTTCACTTGAACGCAAACGAGACATGCCTTAATTATTTATGTTCTTTTATTCATTCGTTGTTTTCTCAATTTTCAAGTTTCTATTGATTATTTCATTAATTGTTTTTCCTGTGTCTATTTTTAAGCATCTAAATACTCAGTTTGTTTCTGTTGTACTATCATCATTTACCTGTTTTCAATTTTCAGTAGTACAGGTTTCTAGAATGTATTCAGGTTTTTCGTAATTTCAAGATTTTATTTGTTCTAAAATTGTTTCAGACTGATTTTCATCGATTACCAATATGGCTAAATCTCATTTATTAAGGATATCTTCAACTTCTTCTTGAGTTTCTGTTACTATTAATTCCACTTTTCAATCTTCAATCAAAATTTCTAATTTTTTTTGTAACATTTCGGGTAACAATCTAGACCATTTTTTGTCTGATTCAATTAGAGCAATTTTTTTTGCTGGTTTTTGCTCATTTTGACTATTTATATTTTGTTCATTCATATTTTTTAGTTAATTTTAAACTTGTTTTTGGTCTGAATTTATTAAAGTATTTTTATCTTTTGTTCGATTTGACGAATTTACTAAATAAATTAAAATAAAACGACAATTCATTCTAAAAAAATATTTTCTATAGTCAATAAAAAATATTTTTTTGTTTGCACGATTGTTTTTAATTAGACTTGTATTTATCTAAAACTTCATTTTAATTGATTATAATATTCTTTTGATTCCTCAAGATAATCATTGGCAATATTTTTATAATCAGTATTTCAAGTTTGTTCAAATTTTGAAGTATTTACGAAATATCTATTTAGAGAATATGTCATATAATCAAGATTATTTATAGCATCTGTCATTATGTAATAATCATATTTATTATTTTGGTAATTGATTTTTAACCCATTTTTTAATTGAGTTATGAATTTTTTACTTGAATTATATCTAGCTTCTGTTCATTGATTTGAAAAACTTAATCCATTTGTTATATTTATATCATCCAATTTGCTTATTTCTGGTTGACATTCAATTATGTTATCCAAAAAAAATTCCTCTCAATTTGCTATTCAAATTGCAAAAGTGTTAAAAATAATTAGAATGGACAGGAAATATTTTATGAAACTATTTGAATTCATAGTTAGTTTCGTTATGAAATAATATTTTAAAATGTTTTATTAAAGATTTTTCTTTATTTTAAGAGGAATTTAATATTGGTTTTTGAAAAATTGTTTTTGTTTGATTAATTTATAATTATTTATTAAGTATTGTCAATAATTTATGAAAAAAAATATATTTTCCGTGATTGTTTTTGGAATGTTTTCAATATTTAATATTTATTTTTTTGGGATATTAGAATGGTTGAGTTTTATTACTTTTGTTGCTTTGTATTTTTTTATTTTTTATTCTCTACACATTTTTTATAGACTTTTAACAAAAGGGAAGATACAATCTATAAAATTAATTATCCCAAAATTTACTTTTCGGTTTCTGTTGCTATTACTTATTCCTTTTGTTTTAACTGGATTTTTTATTTTTTATGAAAATGAAATAAGTCCAGCAGAAATGCCAGTTTACACTATTTCAAATTGAAAAAAGATAGTTGTATTTCAAACTATGTCACATATATGATCTGAGAATTTTTACAAAAAAGTGGAAGAAAATATATCCAAATATAAAAAAGAAAATTATGTTTATTTTTATGAATGAGTAAAACTTGTAAATGATTCAAAATGTGTTGATCCAGTTACAAGAAAATTAAGAGATACTAAAGAATGTGTAGAAACGAAAAAACAAGTTGAAAAAGATCTTTTGAAATTTAATCAAATTCTATGATTTAATTTTTCAAATGATTTTTATGAGAAAATTTCTGAATTAATTTGATTAAAATTTCAAGATCAGGAGACATTATTAGATGTTGTAAATGATAAAGATATAAATATAGATCTTTCGTTAAATAAAATTCTATCTTTATATGAATCCAAATATTGAACATGAGTTTATTCACAAGATAAACAGATTGTGAATTTTGATGAACAAGTTTTTGATGAAGCAAAAAAACTCAATTCAAGATGATTATGGCTTGTAAGATATTTGTACAAATGATTGTTAAATTTTATGATTAAAGATGAAGATTTATGAAAAAATCTTGGAGAACAAAGTACTGGGGATATTCTTAGTGTAATTCTTGAAGATAGAGATAAAAATTTGGCCTGAAATATTTTAAATAGTGAATTTGATAAAATCTATGTTACTTATTGACTTTTGCATTTTAAATGAACATTTGATTATCTTAAATCGCAAGATATTAATTGGATGATTACAGACGTAAAATTTATTAAATCAATAGAATAAAAGAAAACGTAATTTTATTTTTTACTTTAAAATATGAAAAGAATTGATTTAAAGGTTTGATTTGATTGCAATAATATGTGTCTTTTTTGTGTTCAGGGAGACAAAAGATTCAAACATAAACCCAGGACAAAAGAAGAGATTTTTGCAAAACTTGAAGAATGAAAAAAAGACTGAGCAACTTGAGTTGTATTTACCTGATGAGAACCAACAGTTCATCCTGATATTATTGAAGCAATCAAATATGCGAAAAAAATATGATATACTTCCATTCAAATTCAGACAAACTGAAGAGCTTTTGCCGATTATAATTATTGTCTAGAATTAATTGAAGCCTGAGTAAATGAATTTGCTCCATCACTTCATTGATTTAATCCAGAAACTCATGATATGCTTGTCTGAGTGCCTTGAGCTTGGAAAAAAACTGTGGTATGACTTGCAAATCTACAAAAACTCAAACAGTTTGTACTTATGAATACAGTTATTACCAAACAAAATTACAAAGAATTACCAAATCTTGCAACTCTTTTTATCAAACTTGGAGTGAGCCAATTTCAACTTGCTTTTATCCACATTCTCTGAAGTGCAGACAAAAATAAAATTGAGATAGTTCCTAAAAAAAGTGATATTATCCCATACGTTCATAAAGCTCTTGATATTGGTAAAAAATGTGGAATTATTTGTATGACCGAAGCAGTTCCATTTTGTCTTATGAAATGATATGAATGGGCAATAGCTGAATATAATTTTATGCCAGAAACCGAGGTTTTTGATGCAGAATGTACAATAGAAAGTTATGCAGAGTACAGATGGAATGAATGAAAAGCAAAGTGATCACAATGTAAAATTTGTAAATATAAAAACATTTGTGAATGACCTTGGAAAGAATATCCAGAAATTTACGGTTGGGATGAATTTATAGCAGTAAAATAATATATTTTTTAGTCAACTTAAGTTTATCAATTTTTTGTTTACAAATTGCTATTTTTTGTTAATATATTTTCTGTTTAAAGCACAGATTGTTATACAAATTTCTCAATAGTTAGCTTTGTCTAGAAATTGATTCAATGTGTTTAAATATTATAATTTAATCCTTTTTAATATGAAAAAATTATTATCCTTGTTAATTTCTGTTATTTTTATTTTAAGTAATTTGGCTTCAGTTTTTGCTGAACCTCTCAGTTCAGAAACACAAAAAGCTTTAGATGCAAAATTTGCCGAAATTATAACTTACTCAACTACTAATTATTCTGATATTAAAGATCAAATCACTTATTTTGAAGAGCGGATATCAAAGGCTGAAGAAAAAAAATGAAAATATAGTGATGGAACCGCAGCTTATGTTTCTTATGAATATATAATCAATAAAATAAAAGCTAAAGTTACAGAATTAAAAAATCAACAAATTTCTAATAATAAACCAAATGACACCGCAAATAGTTGAACCGCTGTAAACACTTGAAGTACCACAAATATTAAAACAACTGTAGATAAAGTTATATCAGATTCAAATATAACCTACAAAGAAGCTTCAAAAAATATTTGTAGCTCTTACACTGTTTGATCCTCTTTGTTAAAGAAAGATTCAAATAATATTGCCAATATTTTATTTAAAGAAATTAAAAAATGAGACAATAGCTTTTATTCAAAAAATACTCCTACTAAACTTTGAAGTGATTATTATTTTTTAGTTTCCACTGTAGAATACAATAAACCTAGATTTAATGTTATCAAACTTCTTTGTAGTGATTATACTTTTAGCACTATTAGTAAAATTGATTTTACTAATAAAGATTTTGATTATTTATCAGTTGGAAATACTGATACTAAAATTTATTTTAAAATTTCTGACAAATGAATAGGAAATTATGAATTTGATTCTACCACTTCAAAAGTTGCAAAGATTAAGGAATTTCCAAATTCTATAGGTTCAAATAGTTCATCTGATTCTAGCTGAAAAATAAATGAAACAACATCTATAGTAACAAATTCTTGAACTATTACTAGTGTTAATAGTTTATTTTCGGCGGTTCTTACTTCTCTAAAAACTAATAAATTAAGTTCTATGTATCAGATACAATGAGTTATTAATGATAATATAAAAATTGATTATGTAGAAGTTTTAACTTGTGATTCAAATTATAGTGAAAAGTATGATAAAGAACGGTTTAGATTGAAATTATTTAAAAAATGAGATAAAACTTTTAATATAAATGTTGCTGAAAAATTTTCTAATTTATGTAAAATTCCTTATAAAATAAGAATTATTCAAGGGAGTGATATTTTTGAAACTTCTTACAAACTTGAATTTTAGAAGAAATAACGTTTATAATTTGCATTATTGTCAATAATTTATTATAATACAGGCATATTGTTTATTAATTAGTTAAATATATTATGAATACTCCAATAGAATTAAAAAAGAAAAATATAAGCTGAATTGAAATTTATGAATTTAGATGAGAACTAGATGAAACAAATGCTGATGATACTTTTACATCTTTGTATTCAAATATTTGAGACTTTAAAGACAAAAAGATTATATTTAATTTTTCTTGATTAACTTATCTAAATAGTAAATCAATAGGCTATATTGCTGATATTTTTTCAAATATAGAAGAATGAAATTGAATTATGTATATTACAAATCTTAATGAAGAGGTTAGAGATACTTTGGAATTAGTTTGAATAACTCAAATTATTCAAATGGCTGATACTGAGGAGAATGTTTTGTCAGAGCTTTGAATTAATGTTTAAGTTTTTTGTTTAATTATTGTGTTTTTATATCGAGTTTATCCAGAGTCTTGAATATTTCATCGCTCGTTGTAAGATAATTACCTAACCCATACAAAGATAGATTTTTTGGAACATAATTCATTTCTTGACCAAATTCATCAAAAGTATCTCCTCCATGTCTTTATGTCATCATAGAACCCATGATCCTCAAGTAAATCAATCTGTTCGGGAGGAATGTTTCCAGTTGTTTTGAAATATCCTCTTGACCAACCAAGATTGTTTACGATTTGTGGTTCAATGAGTAAATTTTTTGAAGGTAGTACTTCAGGACTTACCACAAAGATACCACCAATATTAACTTTTTTCCTTGATGGCGAACCTATGCAAAGTAAATCTCTTTCTATTTATTCTGTTATATAACCACTTCCTTAGAATGTATTAGGTTTAATTGTAAAAAGTGACTGACTGGAATGAATTAGTTTTTATCAATAAAGAGAGAAAGAATTAATTTAATTTCTCTCTTTATTTTAAATCATCTATGAAGATTAACCTTAGAACTTATCCATAAGTAATTTACATTTTTCTAAAAGAAATTATTACACAAGCAAGTTCTAGAAGTACTTCATAACTTGATGATATCTTTTCATATCTTACTAACAATTTTCAAAAACGATTTATCCAATTATTAGTGCATTCTACAACCCATCTTTTATTTGGAGTTCATTTTGTTGTTTTATCAAGTCTTTCTTCGCCCTCTTGAACGAATATGTGGAATAGTGCCTCTTACGAGTGATGGACTTGAAGTTTGCTATAGCCTAGATGAATAATTCTTTGTGAGTGACTAGCAAATTAAAATTAGACTTTGCTAGTAATTCGTATATCATCGGTTTTGTTTTAAAAATCTAAAAATAGAATGTATAACTATATTATAAAGTATTCTTGAGAAATCTGAATAAAGTCCAAAAACGTGAGGTTTGGGTTTATTGAGAAATTGACTCACAATATCAAAAAAGCCGCAGGAGAAGATTTCGTAGAAATCAAAAAATCTTTTGATCTTATAAGACTTACAACAGCTAACCCAATCTGAGAAAAATTGGCTAAAATTCCAGGAATCGCTTATTTTTCAGAAGTTTTTGAATACAACTTCAAGGATATTGATGATATTATCGAAAAATGAGTAGAATTTTTCAAAGACAGTGTGAAATGAAAAAAATTTGCGCTAAAATGTAAAAGAAGATGAAACCATAGTTTTACTTCAGTTGATGTTGCTGATGGAATTAGAAGACCATTGAGAGATTTTGGAAAAATTGACCTCAATAATCCTGAAATTACTTTTGATGTTGAAATAAAAGATTCAAAATTATTTTTGCTTCAAGAAAAAATCACTGGACTTTGATGACTTCCAATGTGAGTTGGATGAAAAACAATGTTACTTTTTTCAGGTTGAATTGATAGTGCTGTCGTCGCTTTTATGCTTTATAAATCATGACTTGATGTTGAGTTTCTCTATTTTGATTTGTGATGAAAAGAACCGTTGAAATGTGCTATTAATTCTGCAAAACACCTAAAAGAAAATTATGGGCTCGGGTCTAGATCGAGATTTACTTGCATAGATTTTCTCGATATTGTAGCTGAAATCCTCAAATGAAATAAGACTTTGCTCAATTTGTTACTCAAATATTGTTTTTATACAGTTGCTGGTAAATTACAAGACAAATCGAGCGCTGATGCCTTGGCGACAGGGGAGAGTGTGAACCAAGTTTCAACACAAACCCTCAAAAATCTTATAGCTCTTGATTCTTTTAGCGACAAATTAATCCTCAGACCAGTCATTGCAATGCCAAAAATGGACATTATAAAAATTGCTTACGAAATCTGAACTTTTAATCTAGCCTACAAATGAAAAGAATTTTGCGCACTTGCCACAAAATGAGTAGAAACAGCGGTCAAAAAAGAAGATCTTCTAGACGAAATAAACAAACTAGATTTGCTTCCATTAATAGAAAAAGCTATCGAAAAAAGACAAATCATCAAACTTGATGAAATTACCGATGTGTGAGCTTTTGTGGATGAATTTATGAAAGATTCTTCGATTTCTTGTAGTTTACCAAACTCTCATGAAAATAAGAATCTAGAAGTTATTATTGATTTAAGAGAAAAAGAGGATTTTAAGCTTTTCAATATTCCTTGAAGTATCAATATTCCTTATGAAATAGCTTTTACAGACTATGTGAATTGGGATAAAACAAAAAGATATTTTCTTGTTTGCGAAGAAGGTCGATTAGGTAAGATTTTAGCCAAAAAAATGAAAGAAGAAGGATTTGAAGTTAAATATGAGGAAAATGGTATGATGACTTAAAATTTTTTCAAATAATTTTCTTGTAGTTTTAAATAATAGAATTTATTAATTTCCCCTACAAAATAATTTTATGCAGAAGTTTATGTAATATCAGTAAATTTTTTTTATGCATATTTTGATTACTACTTACATAGTAATGTTTTATTTTTAAATACATTATCAAGTTTCTTCTAATTTACAATCTAAACTAGATTCATTAATATCAAAAATATCAGAAAATGACAGAAAAACAAAGTTAAATACTATTATAGAAGAAATAAATATGGCTTATCTCAAAAATCTGAGGACTAAATTTTTTACCTCAGATTTTTGAGATAAGCCGTTGGATTAATTATAGAATATTTTTAGAGCCAATAAAATTGGTAATAAAAGCAAATAAATGTTAAATTAAAATATGAAAACAGATAATATTAAGAAACTTTCAGAAGTTGAGGAATCTCGCACAGAACACATAAATGAACTAAATGAGAGTATTCTAAAGGACACTATAATGATATATTTTAAATGACTTCAAAAATGAAAAACCATCATATAAAAATGATATTGAAAAATATATTTGAATAGTTTGTGAATATATAAAATTTACCTATATATCAATATACATAACAACACTAGAATTAAAAGAGAATGTAATTTTAGATAGGAAAATGCCAAATCTTCCTGATACAATAGAATTGTATGATTTACTGGAAGAATTTGGAATGCTTTATGATTGAAAGGCTTGAGAAATGAAAAAAACAATTTGAAATTCAATCATAAATGAAATCAATTTAAATATTGAAAAATTATTAAACTTAAATATTTCAATTAAAAAAATATGTAGAGCTGATTTTTCTGAAATAGAACCATTATTAAGTCAAATAATTATAGATATTTCCTCAAGTAATTTTTCAACTAAGATAAAATGATTATTAGAAAATAAAGAATAATCATTTATGATAAATAATATAGAAGTTGATACCTCCAAACAATAGTCTAAATGAACAAGAAATGCAGGAATTTTAGACTGATTATAATTTCTTTTGATAACCCCCTCCCCACTTTCCCTAGTAGTTAAGCAAGTTAGAACTGAAATTATCAACCATAATAAGAGACTGTAAAATAAATTGTGTAAGATTATATTTTTTAATAATTTCTTATCAAAAATAAAAAGATAGGAAAATTAAATTATTTCCTATCTTTCATTTACACAGTTTATTTTACAGTCTCTCAAAACCTTTTGTTATTTTAACAAAGGCAACTTTAAAAGAATATTATAAAGATAAAGTGAATAGTAGAGAAGCTGATTTAAGAAAAACAACTATTGAACTTGAAAAATCAAAGAAACAAAAAGAAAGCCTTGTAGATAAGTTTTTAAGTGATGATTCAGATAAAACTACCTATGATTATAAAAAAGAGAAAATAGAGCAAAATACCAGTGAATTAGAGGAAAAATTAAAAGCATTAAAACAATGAGATGACAATATATTAAAAATCATAGAAGATTGGTGCGAACTTGTTGAAAATCTTTCTGAAGCTATAAAAAGTGAAATAAGAGTAAAAAAGCAAAAATTATTAGATTAGTTTGTTTAGAACTAATTTTAGACAACAAAAAAGAGCTTACTATAAAGGAAAACAAGCTCTTTGAGAATATTAAAATGTGTAATATTAACGATTGGTACTCCCTAATTAAGCAAGTTAGAACTGAAATCATCAACTATAATAAACAAATTTATTTGCCTGTTTTTTAGGGAAAGATTTAAATATTTAATATGTCCTCTCAGGTCTCCATTATATATTTTATTATTCTGTCAAAGTCTTCGGTTCAAAGTTTTTCATATGCATCAAAAATATACGATTGTGTGTCTTTTCATGTAATTATTCAACAAAAAGGAATGCTTATGTTATTTTTTATTCTATCATAAAATTTACGGTATTGTTTAAAATCGTCTACTGGTATTTCACCATTTTTTGCTTTACTAGAAATGTTCCAAAATTTTATATAATATACGATTATTTTTTTGATAAGCTCAATAAATGCATCATAACTTTTTATGCTTGTTTGCTTGTTAAATAATATTAACAAATTTTTTTTGTTTTCAGGATATTCCAAAAATTTTTCGTCGTAAAACCTTTTTAAGGATTCATTTATCTGAGCCTTGAGAAAGGCACTATCTTTTTCTTCCTTATGGAATTGACTAAAATTTACTACATTACTCATCAAAGTACTGTTAATTTACAATTCTACTAACCTTTAATCTTCTCCAATCTTCTAAATTTTCAAGTTCTCATACAAAGATAAGTTCTCAATAGGGTATTTTTATATCTTTTTCTAAGGTATTTTTTGCACTTATTTTTTCTTTTAGGGTCATTGTTTTCCTTTTTTCTTCATCAAAATAGATTATATATTCCAATAATTTTCATCTTAAAAAATTCATAAAATCAAAGATATTGGAATATTCTTGTTGTTCTTGAAACAATTTTTTAATTACATCTAAATTGTTCCTAAAGAAATTAGGGTCATCAAATTTACTTAAGTGTTCTTGATTATCTTTTTGCGCTTTTGCAACAGTTTCTTTAATTGATTCTGTTTCTAATATGAACTGTTCTGCCTCTCTCTGATTAATGTCTATTATCATATTTATTAATGTTAGTTGTTAAGACCAGGGCTAAAATTTGGATTTAATGAATACCTTGCTTCCATAAAGTTATCATTTAGCATTTCAGAAAATAATAGTCTTTGATCTGGTAATAAACTTTTGCTATCAGCAATACTTTGAATTTTTCTTGTTAATTCACCAAAACTATATTTAAAGTCATTTAGTTGTTTCAATGTTAAATTTTGAAGACTTCATTTATTTTTTGTGACATAATCACACATGCTCTCTGTAATTTCTAGTACAGCATCTATTCTATCTGGGTCATTTATTAAATATTTAATATCAATATGTTTTGAGTATTCAAGAATTTTTTCTCATGCTAAAGCAGGTTTAATACTGTCGTTTAATAGATAATTTCATCTCATTTCCGATAAATCAGTTTTTCAGGCATCTATTGATGCCTTTACTCTATCAGGTTTTCAACAAACTCATTCTTCTAATAATGATCTTGTTTCTGCAGGAGTAAATCAAGCATCTTTAAGTATTCTTGATTTTTCTAGCATTTCTCACAATGTGTAAGGTCAGGCTCAGTCCATTCAAACATTATGAGCTTTAAATATTGCTTGTGCTTGTAATTCTGTGATTTCTTTCTTGAATTTATTTTTTAGAAGTTCTGTGGCTTTTAAAACCGTTTCTTTAAATCATACTTCTAAAGCCTCCACTACTCATTTTTTTACAGCTTTCTTTAATCACACCTCCAAAGCTTCTTTTCAAAGTTTCAGTCAAGCTCAAGTTCAAGTAGTAATTATTCCTAGTTCTCATACAGCTACTCAAGTCTTATATGGTTCTCAACTTCCAAGATCCATTATAGATTTTCAAAGAGAATTAGCAATTCCTTTTAATCATTCATAACTAAATATTTGTTTAGCCAAATCTAGAAGGATTGACGGATTTTTGATTACTTCTTTTGCAAGTTCTACATTATTAATAATTGCAGAATCTATTATTCATTTAGTGAATTGTCATAAAAAATTATTGTTTTCTAGATTAGTATCTATATGACAAGCACTATAAATAGCTTCTCTTATTTTAGATTCATCTAGATTATTTGCTACATTTCCCCCATTATTTACTACATCATTTTTGAGTTTTGATAAGCTTGTTTGAGATTGAGAGATTATTTCATTTCTTGAGTTTTGATAGTTTGTTTCTAGAGTTGTTTCTTCATTTTTAAAAGTAGTTAATACTTCATTTATTGCATTATCTATTTCTGCTTGATATTTGTAATCAGAGGAAGGTAGATTTTTAAGAAATTTTGTTCAGTTATTGATAGTTTTGGAAAGTAAATCAGATCAGTTTAAAACTGATTTTGATTCTATACCAGAATTTTCTAATCGAGACATTATATATCATTCTGAACCAAATGTTTCTGGCATTTTGAAAGGGTTTAGGTTTTATTTTTGTTTTTTTTGTTTTGTAGTTTGTACAGAAAGACTAGCATAAGTTGGAAAGGAAATCAAGGAAAGTATTAATTTTTTTCTTTTTTAAAATAATAAATCAGCAGTCAAATTAAAATTATTACAATTGATATATTGGAGTGATATTCTTTGTTATCTCTGGTTGATTCAGATGTAACTGTATTGTTAGTATAGTCTGATTTGGGAGAAGAATTTATTTTATTTGATATTGGAGAGGATGTGTTGTTTGGGTCTGATGAATTTTGTGAGTTTATATTTGCAGAATTAATTGGTTTTGATAAATTTTTTGAATTTGATGTTGGAGTCCTTGATTTTGTGGTATTTGTTAATTTTGGTTCAGGAAGACATTGTACTGTTATAATAATTGGATTCTGATTGTATTATTGGTTCGGGTGATGTTCTTTCAATAGGACTAGAATTACATTCGGGATAATGATGTTCCATCACAACATCAACAACCACAAACTCATCAATGATGCGAACAACATCAGCTTCTTGCTTCTAAAATTGAAAAATTTCATAAAATTATGTAAAGAATAGAAAATGCTAATATGATTTTTTTCATGGGCTAATCTACTTAAAATTAAATATTTATTTAATTAAATAAGAAGAAACTTTAAATACAAAATCCCTTGTAGCATTACTTTTAGGATAAAAATAATTTCCTTCATCTAATAAATATCATTTATTTTTTCAGGCGTTTATATATCAATATAAATCACCTATTGATCAATCTACATCATAAAATCCTGCTGAATTATTATCTGATTTTATTCATCAGGCATTAAGTATCATTTTCATAGCTTCAGCTTTCGTAATTAAATCTTTTGGTCTAAAATTTGAGTTTGACTTATTTACATATCAAGCATTTGCAACTGCTTCAATGTATCAACATAAATCTCATAGATTAGAATTTACGTCAGAAAAAATATTTCAATCACATTTGGATCAATCTAATCAGGCAATATTACTAACAAGTTTAGCTAGCTCTGCCCTTGTTATATTATCACGCAGTCTATAATCTGTATCATAAAGAACTGTTTTAATTATTCCAGCTTTTGTAAGTTTTTTAGCATATGTGTAACTATCAGAATATACGTAATCATTAGGGGTATTGGATTTTTTTGTAATAATACATTCAGTTTTAGTCGTGTTCCATTCATATCAGCCTTTACATCAACATTTTTCATTTCCTAAATCTATTGAATTGTCTCAGTAGATTTCATCACAGGTTTTTAAAGTAAAATTATTATCAACTTCTTCCACCCGTAAAATGCTAGTTTCTATATCTGTTGTAGTATTTTGGTTATTTAAAACAAAATAATCATTTTTATCGACTGTAAAATCTGTTCACATATTAATAACTATGGATTTACCAACAAATTCCTCGGCTTTATATAATAAGGTAATATATTTTAATTCTAAATGATACCTCTTTTTTGTTGCATATGAGGTAATTATTGCTTCATTATTACTATCATTATACTCATTTAGATAAAAATAGGCTGAATTGCTTTTTTCTTCGCATTTTCAATCTTTGAGTGTATATCAAGTTTTACATTCACAAGACTTTGATACAGAATTATATTTTGAGTTAGTTCAATGTTTACTTGTACAACTCTGACATTCATATCAATCTCATATTGTTTTTTTAGTAAAATCATATCAGTACGAACATTCACAAGATTTTGTTAAAGAGTTATAAGTTGAATTAAATCCAAATTTGTCGGAACAAATTGTATTAAAAGAAACACAAGTTTTTCAACCTCAAAAGGCATTATCTTTAAATGAATATCCTGCTCTACAACTACAGGTTCCGTTGTCATTTCACTCAGCATTCCATCAATACTCATTTTGGCAAAGACTATCGGTACTAACACAAGTTTGATTTCATAAAATATTTGTTTTTACACTGTATCAATCTCTACATTTACAAGAGTCTGATAAATAACTATACTCACTATTATATCAATAATTATCATAACAATAAGTTGTTCAAGAAATACAATATTTCTGTCATGCTAAAATTCAAAAAAAGTATCCTTTCATGCAACTACAAGTTCAATTGTAATTATAAATAGCCATTGCTCAATAGCTTGAACATTCTCAATATCAATTAACAGGACTAATGTTTAGAAAGACTAATCCTAAACATAATATTAAATATATTTTTTTCATATTTCTATTGTTTTATCTTTATAAATAAGATTTAAAGATCTTTCATACATCTTATTGCAACTGGCTTCATATCCTTTCATAAACAATGTACATTTCCTATACTACATCATCCCCAATTTCACGTATATCATCACCATGTCCACTTAGGACCATAAATCCGATAACTTTCATCATATGATTCTGCAAGCTCATAGGGTGTTAATGACCAATAAAATTTATCACCAATGAAAAGTTTTTTGTTATCAACTATAGCCTTTTCAATATGATTTTTTTCATGGGTTAATTTATTAAACTACTAATATTTCATATATCATTTCGCTATAGAAGCTAACTCAAAAACAAATGCTCTAGTAGCTTTTAAACTCGGGTTAAACAAATAATTCATAGATTATAATTTAATATCTTTAAATTAATAGTCTCAAGTATAAATGATATTATTAATGTTTTGTATTACTCATTGATTTTCAAAATTTCATTCAGATACCCAGGTAACAATTCATAACAAACAAAGATTTCAATTTTCATAAGAAAAAGCGGGTCATCAAGAATTTCAACTATCAATTTTATTAGATACAAAATAATTATCGTAAGGGTATCATTTGACTTGTTTAAAATTTTTATCGAAACTTTCGGTGTTCTGCATTCAACTTATTATTCATTCTGTTACTATTTTTGTGAATTTTGTAATTGATTTTCATAGGGCGTCAAAACTAACTTGATAACTTCAATATACAGGATATCAGACTGTGGTTACTTTTGTCGAAACTTCCATATCATTTGAACAGTAAGGTAATTCGGAGATTTTATAGTTTAATTCATCAACATTTTTTGTTCATTTTATTATATTAGGATATCAAAAATAATTTGTATTATTTATTTTGAATGCTCAAAAGTCTGAAAAACTATTCCAAGAAAGTGCATCAGAAGTTTTTATTTTATAGTATCATCAAAATATACAATCGCTTGTTCCCTCAAAAACATGCTTATTAGTAAAGACATACATATCTCAATTAATTTTAGTTAAAAAGGCTGTTCAATTATTCCGTGAAATAGCAATTCATTTATTATTATAAATAAAGCAAACTATATCCATTGCGCCACCTTCTACATCCTTAATTGATAGTCAACCATTTATAGAAGCATTATCTTTTCAAATATTTCATAATAGTATTCTTTTAGTTATTTCAAAAATCTCTCATCTTGTGGCATCTTGATTTGGGTAAAACAAATTTTCTCAATCAATAATTCATAATTCTAGTGCTTTGTTTGTAAGTTTTACTTGCCAGTCTATAGTTACATCTGAAAATGATGATGCAGAAGAAGTTGTGCTAGAATCTATTTTTATTACTCTCATCATTATAGCTAGTACCTCAGCTCTTGTAATTTTGTCTTCAGGTCTAAATTTAGAACTTGTTTTGTTTATAATTCATTGATCGGAAGCCATCTCGGCAACCTTGCAAACCCAGCCGTTTGGTTTAGAATTCGTAACATCTTTAAAATATCATTTACAGCTATAAGAGTCTGGTAGGCTAGTACCAGAAAGCCTAAGTGCTATTATAACAGCCTCCTGTCTTAAAGCATTATCGTTTAGTCTATATCAACTTACAGAATTTTGTTTATTAATAATTCAATAATCAGCTAAAACTTCCCAACCTGGTTTTTCATTTGTATCACTAAAATCTAATGCATAGCTACTACAATCACAATCAAAAACTAAAAAAATAACAAGTAATAATAAATTAAATAATTTTTTCATAATAAAAAACTAAAAAAATAAACTTAAAGACAAATCTTGCTAATTTGATTTTTATTTTTGCAATTGTAATCCATTATACTTCTAAGTAAAATAAAAAGCGGATAACCATCCATTTGTCGCCAAACAAATCTCTCATTTCAACCTACTTAAGGGGAAGTGAGCTGGATGATTACCCGCTTCTTCACTTAAATAGGCTATAAAATGTTTTTATGAGATTTATTTGGCTCTTTTATTCTAACAAAATTTTAAATAATGCAATAAATTATGTTTTTTATATTTTGAAAAAAATAAATATTAAATAATTTCTGCCTTTATTAAAGGGAAAATTTTATTTTTTTAAACAAAATAAAACAAGAAAAATCCTC
>JAQUZJ010000063.1 GCA_028691375.1 Candidatus Altimarinota bacterium
GATCTTTGATTCATTTTAGAATATTTGTAAATTCTCAACTTTTTCCAAAAACTTCATTTTTATAATTCACAAGTTCATTTTCTTCTTTTATTTTTCAGATATTTTCTATACTTTTTTGTTCTAATCAATTAATTTGGTTTAGCATAGGTTAGTTTAAAGTTAAAAGTAGGAAGTATTCTTATGTCATTCTGAATTTACTTCAGAATCCATGGTTACATTGACAGGGCGCATCCTGAAACAAGTTCAGAATGACTGGCAGTTAACGGACTTGGATTGCCACGATTTTTTTCCAAAAAATCTCGCAATGACGAACAGATTATATCTTCAGTGGCATTATTATATGTTTATATTGATTTCTCGAGTCTTCTTTTTGTAAATAGGCTTTCACAACAACTGGGGAAAGAGCCGATTCAAAGTCGATATCGATGTATTCCTCCTTTATAACATTTAGAACTTCCAGAAGATAATTTGAATTAATTCAGATTATATTTTCTTCTCATTCTACTGATGCTTGAAGAATCACTCTTCAGGCTCAAACTTCTGTATCTCCAGTGCTAATTTCTAGTCATTCTTCAATGCTAAATTTAAATCTTGTATTGTAATTATTTTCTTTTGAAATAAGATTTATTCTTTTGAGAGACTGAATTAATTCACTTCTTAGCACAATTCATTTTGTTGAATGAGATTTTGGAAAAAATGTTTGGTAATCAGGAAAATGTCCGTTAAGAAGTCTTGAAAATAGTTTAATATTACCAAATACAGCAATAAATTGGTTTTCACTTACAAAACATTCAATATCTCACGTTTCTGGAATAATACGTGATAATTCGATGGCAGTTTTTGATGGAAGAATAATTGATAAATTATCTTCTTTTTTTGCAGCTCAAACTATCTTGAATTCGGAAAGTCTAAAACTGTCAGTAGATGCAAATGCAATATTTCAATCTTTTAAGGCAATGTATATTCATGCCAAAGTTGGGCGAATATTTCATTCTGCTGTTGAAAAAATTGTCTTTTCTATTGCAGTTTTTAAATCTTTTGAAGGAACTTTAAAAGAATAATCTTTTTTAAAAGATGGAATTACAGGAAATTTTACAGCTTCTATTCAGGCAAATTTGGTTTCTGATGTTTCTGTTCTAAAAATTATTGATGAATTACCAACAAGTTCCATATCGATTTTTGAATCTGGCAAAAGACTTAAAAAAGAATTTAAAAACTTGGATGAAAGTGTAAAACTTCATTCTTTTTTAATTTCAACTCACTCATCAATCACATATTCTATAGCCATTTCTAAGTTATTTGCTGAAAGAATCAATTTATTATAAGTTGCATTGATTAGAATATTTTCTAAAATTGGTGTCATAGAGGAAGGAGAACTGGCGTGGCTTACTACTCAAATTCCTTCCCTAAAATTGTCTGTATTTACTATAAGTTGCATAAGTATAATTTTATTATGAAAATAAAGCTTTGAAATTGTTATATTGAATAGACTAAATTTATATATTTAATTGCAAAAATCAAATTTTATTTTGAAGAATTTTAGTGCAAAAACCTCTATGTTTTTAAAAGTTTTTTATTAATTATTTAATAATATATTATATTCCCTACATAATGCTAAACACTATTTTTTAGAGTATCATTAAAATAAATTTTTTTATAGAGAAAATTATCAAAAAAGACGTCTCAAAAGAAACGTCTTTAATAAAAAAATTTTTAGAGCCTGTCAAGAAGGAAAGCGTTTGGGATGGCAAGAGGGAAAGCATTTGGATGACAAAAGGCTTTTCTATACTTTTTGGGACACTCTCTTTTTACTCTCCTCTTTTTATACAAATTGTTATCTCTTTTTCACAATGAGGACAATTAAGATAAACTCTTCATTCATTTTTACAAGAAATTTGAATATCCGTGCTTTTACAAGGTTCTGAAGAACTCATTCAAAGCATTAATTTAACCTTATCAACAGTTTCTTTTGGTGTTGAATTTGCTTTTATAATATAATCATCAGCCCCATAATCCATACATTTTTGAATATCTTCTTTGCTACTTAGATTAGAAAACATAATAATCTTGGTTTTTAAAGAAGGTGCCAATTGTCTTATTACTTTTAATGTTTCAAATCAATCCATATGAGGCATCATAATATCAAGAAGTATGACATCAGGTTCATAATCAGTCACATGACTAACAGCAACTAATCAGTCACTTGATAACATAACATCAAATCATTCCATCTCAAACTTCATTTTATACATAGTAGAAAGAGCCAAGTCATCTTCTACAATCAAAATCCTCTTTTTGTCCATTTTATAAAAATTATAAATTAAATATTAGTTGGAATTGTAAAATAAAAATTTGATCCTTTTCATATTTGTGATTCTAATTTAAGTTTTCATCACATCAATTTAATAATTTCCTTGCAAATTGGTATTCATAATCAGGTTCATTGTTGCTTTCTTGTAAAAACATTATCTGCTTGTCAAAATTTTTCAAAAATTCTTGAAATGTCTTCTTTTTCTATTCAGATTCAAGTATCAATTATATTAATCTTAATTTTTTGTCAATTTTCTAATGATTGTGCAACTATTTTAATCATACCGTTTTCTGGAGTAAATTTAATTGCATTTCAAAGTAAATTAATGATGATTTGTCTGAATTTATTCTTGTCTACGTTCAAAAATATACTTTTTTCGGTAAAAATTTCAAGTTTTAATTTTTTTTGTTCTAGTAAATTTTTATATTCATATTTTATATTATTAAAAAGTTCATAAACATTAAAATATTCACTATTAAGAATCATTTTTCAGCTTTCAAGTTTAGAAATATCAAGCATATCATTTACAAGTTGAATAAGTCTTTCACTTGAAGCAAACATTGTATTTATAGCCATTTTTAATTCCTCATTAAAATTTCAAAAATCTCAATCAATCATCATCGAAAGATATCATTTAATAGAAGTTAAAGGTGTTCTTAATTCATGAGATGCTATATTTATAAAATTATCTTTAACCATATTTAACTCTTGTAACTGCATTTTTTCTCACTCAAGTTTTTTTATTTCTCTAATATCTTGCAAAATTCAAACAGTAATTCAGTTTGATAATGTAATCCCCTTGGTTCTAGCTGGAATTATATCTCAGGTTTTAGATAACATATCAAGCTCAATAAATGGGGAATCCTGTCATTCTATTTTATTCTCCATATATTCAATGAGTTTTAATCTGCTTTCAGGAGTCCAAACATCAAACAACTGCATTTTTATTAGTTCTTCCAAAGAATAACCTATAAGTTCAGATCAAGCCTTGTTTGCATAAATAACTTTTCTATCTGATCAATACATACATAAAGCCATTGGTATATTCTCTATAATTTTTATATATCAATCAATAGAATCCTGAAGAGTTTTTTCCTTTTCCGCAATTTGTTTTTGTACTTCTTCTTGCAAATGAGTATTGAGATTAATTAATTCTTTTTGTAGCTCAAGTGTGGCCTTAGAAAAGGCATAAATTACCTTATCTTTCACTCAAAAATTTTCTTGTACTATACATCTGTTCTGCAATTCATCTTTTTCAGATAAAACAAGAGCTGTCAAAGTATAATTCAAAATATAATTATTATCCTCATTATGATAAAATTCTCATTGGGTAAAAAAGCCAGTAATATCAGAAATTTCTGTTAAAATTTTTATTTCATTAAGAACATCTTCCTTAAGATAATATTTTCTTCATCAGCAAGAATAAGCAAAAATTCACTCAACTGGATATTTTTCTAAAACATTATTACATTTTTTAACCATTGAACGATTGATATTTTCCTTGTGTCATATGGCAAATCTAATAGAATCTCATTCTTGCACTTTTCAAAGCATAACCAAAGATCAATCTTCATTTCTTCAAACTGCAGTTCTAGCAATTTTCATTCATCATCTGGTGATAATTATTGGAAATTCAATACCGAGTTCTGGAATATTGTTCGCAATTTCTTTTCAAAGATTATCCTTATAAGCCTCAATTGCAGTTTTTCAGTCTATTTTATAAATCACGTTATCTATAGCTTTTGTAATTTTCATAAATTTTCCAACCTCAATCCATCAAAAATCATACATATTATTTACATGAAGAAATTCTGAATTCAGGTAAGCTATAACAATTCAATTGTGAACTATTTTTTCAGAATTAAAAACTATAGTATCTTTAAATTGTAGATTATCTCAAGCCTTTCATCAGGCAATAACTAGTCAGGGATTTGTTGTATGCAAATTTTCTAATAAATCATCAATCCTAGTCGTAAAAGTATCAGAAAATAGAATCAAGGCTTTTGTATCATCTTGTATCTTTTTTGCCACTAAATCGTTTATATTCTCATCCTTATCTAAGTCTAAGATTAAAGTATTAATCTGGGTTTTTTCAAAAACAGAAAACGAAACAAGAATTTCATTTTCTGTATAGGTTCAACTATAAATTTCTCCTGCAGTTGAAGCTCAAATTATATTAGATTGTGGTAAACTAAACTTTATTTTTTGAATTATTCATAAAATTTGTTTTTCATCTACTATTCAAGCAAAAACTTGCACTAAAATATTATCATAATCTTTGATATTATTATTTTTTACGAAATTTTCTAAATTATCATTATCCCGAATGAAATTAAAAATTTTCATTTTCAAAAATTATTTATTAATTAGCCTGATTATAACTTTATCTGTATTAAAAACAAAAGTATATATTTAAATTTTTTTATAAAGAAATTTTTTCAATTGTTAATTCTTCAATTTTATTATCAGTCACATCTCAAACTATAATTTTTAAACCATGTCCCTCTCATTTAAATTCTAATTCTTCCTTACTTTCTGGAAATCTTTCTAGTTCTGATGTCACAATATAGCTTATTGTTTCTCAAATATAATCTTCATCCAATCAAATTTCAGACATTTCTAATTCAAATTCTTCTAAAATATCATCAATAGTTACTGTTCATTTTACAAGTAATTTATCTTTTCAAATATTTTTTATGTAAATTTCTTCTATATCATTTTCATCTTTTATATCACCAAATACTTCTTCAATAATATCTTCAAGACTGATAATTCAAGCTACTCAACCGTATTCATCCATAACAAGAGCAATATGTTTATGCGATTTTTTAAAAATCTCGAGAATAGCATCTATGGGCTGAGTAATCGGCACTTTAAGTATTTTGGTCAAACGCAATTCTCTAAGTTTATTTCCTCACAATCATTTTTCACGAAAAGTAAAAGCTTCCCTAAAAGTGATCATATAATCTACATTATCCCTATTTTTATTTGAAACTGGAAGTCTTGAATGTGTAATTTTTAAAAATAAATCACACACTTGATTTATAGTCATCTCCATATTTGCAAATTCAACTTGAATTCTTGGTGTCATTATAGAAGAGGCTTCAGTTTCTCATAAATCAAGGATTCATTTGATTTGTTTATGTTCATCTTTTTCAACTGCTCATTCGGCACGAGACATATCTATAAAAGCCTCTAATTCTTCACTTGTAATACTACTTGAAATCTTATCGCTTCCAGTTATAAAACTAGACAACTTTACAATTATTTCTATAAGAAACGTAATAGGAGTCATAATAAACATAAGAAATACATAAATCGGGGCAACTGCTAATGAAATTCTTTCTGAATATTTAAGGCAAAGAGACTTTGGAATAATTTCTCAGAATACAAGTATCAAAAAGGTTACAACTCAGGTCACAATACCTAGTGCATAATGTTCAGGAATATTATATTGCTTAAAAATACCAATCGCTTCAATTGTAGCAATTCAAGAAGTAGCAACATTTACAAGTGTTACTCAAATTTGTATTGTAATGAGAAGTTTATCGTTTTTACTTTTAATTTTTTTTAGCAGTAGTGCTCATGATTTTTTTTCTTTAATTAATCATTCTATTTTGTGTTGAGATATACTCATTAATGCCATTTCAGTACCAGCAAAAAAAGCACATAAGAAAATTGAAAATACAAAAAATATTATCGATATGGGGTCCATGGAAAAGTTTGTGTTAAAAGTAATATGGTACACATAGTATTAATTTTTTGAAAAAAAGCAAGAGGAGGAAAAGAGTAGAAAATTGTTATATGTTTTAAACACTCTGTTTCAAGCGTGCAGTATGTTAATCTACAAAAGTAGAAATTTGTTATGTGTTTTAAACT
>JAQUZJ010000006.1 GCA_028691375.1 Candidatus Altimarinota bacterium
ATATATGTTTTATTTTTTAGATAATGAAAATATCAAGAAAAGTTCAAATGATTTAGAGTGATATAATTGAATTTTATTTGGTCATATTTCAATCACAGATGACTAAGAAGAGACTGTAAAAATTAATTGTAAAAAGTTAAAAAAAGATTATAAAGATTTTTTCGATTCTTTTCAAGAATTAGAGCGGTTCATAAGTTCGGCCCTTGAAGAAATAGAACCAAGATACTTTGAATTTTCTGATCCAAAACAAAGACTAAAAGATTATAAAGAATTTAGATTCTAAAAACCTATTTACATATATTTATTGTACACTACCGATCAAAATTTCATTTACACAGTTTATTTTACAGCACCCCTCGCAATGAAGGCCCTTTACTTTTATCTATTTTATCCATTCATCCACAAAATCCTTTATTGCTTGAGCCAATTTTTTTGGATTGTGTCTAATATAATCTTCTTCATCTAACAAGTCTCTTTCAACAATTTTATAAGTTTTTCATTCAAAAGCACTAAGATCTTTTATTTTGACTGGTTTTTTTCATTCTTCTAATTTGTATTTTTCTACCAATTCTTCATCAATCCATCAATTATTTACAAGTACATAATCTATTCTTCCAGTTCAAATATATTTTTCTATAACATCCACAAAATCCTCAACTCAAAAATTATTAGTTTCTCATCTTTTTGTCATTATATTACAAACATATATAACTTTTCATTTTGATAAATTTAGAACATCTTTTATTCATTCAATAAGTAAGTTTGGAACCACGCTAGAATATAGATCTCCGGGTCAAATTATTATATAATCAGAATTTAAAATTGATTCTTTCGCTTTTGTATTTATCTTTCATTCTCATATAAGAAAGGCATCTTTTATTACTAAATCTGAATTATGTTTTGGAATATCTATATTTGTTTCTCCGATTATTTTTTCTCAATTTTCAAGTTCAACTCAAAGATGAATATCATCAAGCGTAACAGGAATCACTTTTCATTTTACATTAAACATACTTGATAATGCCTCGATTCACTCTTCAAAACCTCAATTAATATCAGTCAAAGCTGTCAAAAGAATATTTCAAACAGAGTGTCATTGAAGCTTTCATTCTTTTTTAAATTTATAATCAAAAAGTCTTCTTACCATTCAGGTATCTTCACTCAGTGCTGCGATAGCTCTTCTTATATCTCAAGGAGGCAAAATACCAAACTGATCTCTCAATTCTCATGTACTTCATCAATTGTCTGTCATGCTGATAATTGCAGCCAGATTAAAATCTTCTCTTTTTTTTAATCAATAAAGAACATTAAATGTTCAAGTTCATCAACCAATTACAGTTATGTTTGTTTTCATTTCTTAAAAATGTTAAAAAAATTAAATTCAAATGTATTTTTTAAATCTTTCCATAGTTATTTCAATCCTTGCATTCATAATTTTAGCTCATTCTTGCAACTTTTTTTCTATAAAATCTGGATTTTTTAAAAGCTCTTCTCTTGCTTCTTTATAAGGTTTTAGGAATTCTTTCATTATTTCAAATAATTCCAGTTTTGCATTTCAATATCCGTAATTTCCTGCGAGATATTTTTTCTTTAATTCTTTTTGTTGTTCTTGTTTTCAAATAAGTTTTACCAAAGCAAAAACATTACAATTGTCTGGATCTTTTGGTTCTTCAAGCCCTTTGGAATCAGTAGGAATTGACATTATTTTTTGCTTCAAAATTTTCTCGTCTTCAAAAATTCCAATAAAATTACCATAACTTTTACTCATTTTTTTTCAATCAAGTCCTGGAATTGTTGCAACGGTTTTTTCTATATAAGCTTCTGGTAATTTAAAAATCTCTGTATTATAGTAAGAATTTATGTTTCACGCAATATCACGAGCAAATTCTATGTGTTGTTTTTGATCTTTTCAAACTGGCACAATATCAATATCATATCCAAGGATATCAGCAGCCATAAGAATTGGATAATTAAAAACTCACATATTAAGATCCACTCATTTTGCCTTTGCATCTTTGAAACTATGTGCTCTAAGCATCAGAGAATAGGGAGTAAAGTTATTTAGAAACCAATTTAGTTTTGGAATTAGGACAATATCAGATTGTCTAAATATTGTTACTTTTGTGTCTTTTCAAAGTACAGATAAAAAAGTCAAAGCTGCCTCAAAAGAATTTTTTTTCAAAATTTCTCCATCTTTTACCGAACTAAGAGCATGTAAATCAGGAATAAATAAAGCTGCATCGTTTCATTCACAAAGACTTTTAAATGGTAACATTGCTCAAAAAAGGTTTCAAATGTGTGGTTGTTCTCATGTTGGTTTTATTCAAGTTATTATTTTTTTCATATTATTTTAGATTATTATTAAATTTTTATATTTTTAATTTTAGGAAAATTTTATTCCGCCAAATAAGCTGTAGGGTTGCCAGAAGACACCCCAAAAAATATAAAAATTTAGAAAAATTATTTTACCACCCAAACTCTTTCCTCAGGCTTAAATAGCCAGAAGAAAGAGTTTTTATGAAATAGACTTTAATCATAGTTTTATTTTTTATTTTACTTGGGCACATTATATTCAAAACAGTATGTTATTGCAAAAAATTTTTGTTTTACATTTTTTACAAAAAGAAAAATTTGATTTATGGCTATATTGGATTAATATCCCTAGTATACTTTATTCTTTTAATTTACCCCTTATGACAATACCTGAAAGAGTCAGATGAATGCAGGATATTTTTTGAGAGTACCAAAAATATTTCAATTTTATTAAAAAAGTTGCTCGTCACGAATTTAGAAAAAATTGATTTACTCGTATTCATACGCCAATCCTAGAAAAAATAGAACTCATAACAAAAAGTATATGAGAATCTTCTGACATTGTTTCAAAAGAAATGTATGTTTTAAAAGATAAAAAAGATAGAGAACTTGTTCTTAAACCAGAATCAACAGCATGAGTTATGAGAGCATATCTTGAGAATTTTTTGAGCGAACCGCAACCAATCAGTCTTTATTATATAGAGCCCCATTTTAGATATGACAGACCTCAAAAATGAAGATTTAGACAATTTCACCAAATTTGAGCTGAGATTATATGAGAACAGGATCCAGTTTTAGATGCCAATCTTATATTTATTTGAGCAAATATTTTAGATTCTTGTGGACTCAAATGAAAATATAAAATCAAACTTAACAGTCTTTGAATTTTGAAAGAAAGAGAAAAATATCTTGAAGAACTTAAATCATTTTTTGTGAATAAAACTCATATTTTGGACGAACTAGATTTGTATAGACTAGAAAAAAATCCTTTAAGAGTTCTTGATTCAAAAAATCCAGATACACGTGAACTTATCAAATTTGCTCCAAAAATGACAGATTTTTTAAAGAAAGATTCAAAAGAATTTTATGAAAAGGTAAAAGATTATTTGTGAATTTTTTGAATAGAATTTGAAGAAGATTCAAATCTTGTAAGATGATTGGATTATTATTGTCATACGGTCTGGGAATTTGTGGATAATTCTTGAAGATCTCAAGATGCTTTCTGATGATGATGAAGATATGATGATCTTTCTAAATATATTGGACATAAAACTTCTGTTCCTGGATCATGATTTGCACTATGAGCAGAGCGCATAATAGATGCCGTTATTGATTCTTGAATAAAATTAAAAAATAAAGATGCAATTCATGTTTATTTTATTCAGCTTTGAGAAGAAGCAAAAAAAGTGACTATAAAATTAAATAAAGAAGCCCATGAAAGATGACTTAATTCTTTAATTTCTTTAGGAACACCATCTTTGAGCATACAAATGAAAAAAGCCAACAAATTAAATGCTCGTTATGTTGTAATAATTGGCATGATGGAAGCAAAAAATGGTGTTTGCCAAATAAAAGATATGGAAGCCTGAACACAAAAAGAATTAAAAATCTGAGAAGTTTTAGATTATATTGTGGACAAAATTTGACCAAAAGATCTAGATTTTTATGAGCCAGCAAAGGATCTGATTATTTAATTTTATATATAAAACAAGACAAAATAGTTTTATCAAACAATTTATTTTGCCTTGCTATAGCCAAAAAATCAATTTTTAGCAAAAAAAACAGCTAAAAATAAGCAAAAAAATTTGCAATATATAAAAAAGGATTTATAATAAGCCACGTATAAATTTTAATTTATAAATATACACTTTATGAAAAAACAAGATTTTATTAAAGCTGTTGCTACAGCTTCAAGCGTAAGCCAAGATATGGCTTCAAAGATCGTTAATTCAATGATCAAGGTTGTTACTACTTCTCTAAAAAAAGGTGAAGAAGTTAATATTACTGGTTTTGGTGTTTTCAAAGTTTCTAACAGAGCTAAAAGAAATGGTGTTAATCCTAGAACAGGTGCTAAAATTGTTATTCCTGCTATGAAATCTCCTGTATTTAGAGCTGGTAAAACTCTTAAAGAGGCTGTTAGATAGTCTAAAACAAAAATTAAACTCGTGGTTTTCCACGAGTTTTTTGTTTTTTATGAAGCAATTTTTGACTTTTTTAGATTTATTTAATATAATATATCTAATATTTATTTAGAAAAATCTAATGGTACAATTTGATTTATCAGGTAAAGATTATGAGGACATACTCATTTTCTTTGATAATAATGTAAAAGATTACGCTAATTTTGGGGTAGCAATAGATTTTAATGCAGATTTTAAGTATTCTAAAACATTAAGAGATTTTATATACTATGTATTAGATAAAAATAATTTGAATTATAGATGGAAAAATAGATTTGCTTTATTAACAGATGAAATTATTAACAATGCCATAGAACACTGAAGTAATGATAAAAATGATAAAGTTATTTTTGTTATTACCTTTTCCAATGATTTAAATTTATTAAAAGTTAATTTTGAGGTTACTAGTTTTTGAAAAGACTGAGAAAAAATTGATGCGAAAACAATGGAAAAAATCAGAAAAAAGAAAATAAAAGAAGGATATTCTTCACATGATTCTATAAGATGAAGATGACTGTTTCTTATAGTTCAGCAAATAGTCGATAGACTTTATTTTAAAGATGCTGAAGATGGTGGGCTTGTTGTAGGTATAAACAAGAATTTTGAATTAGAATAATTTACATTTCAATTACCATAAAATATCATGTCTCTTTACGAACAGGTTTCTACAATTATAGAAAGAGCTTGAGAAATACTTCTTGAATATTATGATTCTGTTTTTGATGTTAATATTAAAGATGATTGATCATTTGTCACTACAGCTGATACCGAAGTAAGCTCTTTTTTAGAAAAAGAGCTATTAAAAATTTTCCCGGATGATGTAGTCTCGACAGAAGAAAATTGGAAACTTTGAGTTGAAAGTTTAAAAAGACTTTGGCTTTCAGATCCTTTGGATTGAACAAAAGCTTTTGTGGAAAGGGCTCCAAATTTTTCTTTGATTTTATCGTGCATAGAAGACGAAATTCCCATATTTGGTTGCATTTATTTTCCTTTAAATAAAACAATTTTATATGCAGAAAAAGATAAGGGATGTTTTTTTATAAATAAATGAACAAAAAAAAGAATATTTTTTGATGATAAAATTATAAAAATTACTGATAGCAGAATATTGTGTAAACCTAGCCACAAAAGAAACAAACAAGTAAAAGATTTTATTGATAAGGGCGATTTTAAAAGCAAAACGGAAATAGCAATATCTTGACATGTTTTCAAGGAATTTATCGAAAGCTGAAAATATGATTTATTAGTATTATCAGATCCTTTTAAATACGAATTTTGAGCTTTGGCCTGCTTAATTAAAGAATCTGGAGGACGTTATTTAAGTCTAAAATGAACAATTCCCAGTTTAAGATGAAATTATTGTAGAATTAATGATTGAGTAGTTTTGTGAAATAAAGAGAATGTTATAAATTTTTTAAAAGAATATTGAAGTTTGTAATAACTAATTAAAAAAACAAAGGCTTTTTAAAGCCTTTGTTTTTTAGAATGGAATATCTTCGATATTAATTTCTTCCTCTTCTTTTGGTTTTACTTTTTTACTTTTTGAGGCTGTAATTTCTTCGGGAATCATCATTTCATCATTTGAAGAAAATATTTCATCACCTGAAGAAGATCAAGAAATTTTTCATCATAGCATAATTAAATTTTCTCAAACTATTTCAGTTTTATATCTTTTTATTCATGTTTGATCTTCCCAATTTCTTGTCTGAAGTCTTCATTCTACATAAACCTTATTTCATTTTTTTAAGTAGGTATTTACTATTTCAGCTAATTTTCACCATAAAACAATGTCATGAAATTCTACTTGTTCTTGTTTATCTCAATTTGAGATAAAAACTCTATTTGTTGCAAGTCAAATATTACAAACCATGGTTCCGTTTGGAGTTTGTCTTAATTCAGGATCTCTTGTGAGATTACCAATAAGTTGTACTTTATTCAAAGAATTCATAATAAAAAAGTTATAATTATAAATAATCCATTGTTCTTTTAAAGGTTTTTAAATATAATCAGAACATTAGGATATCGCTTCTATTTTATTTCTTTATTCATTTTTTGCAAATAATTTAAAAATGTGCTAGAATAAAGGAGAACTTAACTAAATTAACTATGTTTGCAGTATTAATATTTTTAATATCTTGAGTTGATATATATCTATTCTTAGAGTATAAGGATTTGATAATTGAGAACATGGATATTTCCTTTTATGTAATTATTTGAGAATTAATAGTTATTTTATTTGCATATTTTCAAATTATTTTTGTTCCTCTTAAGGAATTATCTGGTAAAATTGCATTATTTCTTACCTGAAGTGAAAGTTGAAAAATAAAAAAAAGGATTTTTAACAATGACATAAAATTTATTACCAGTTTTTTAGAAAAAATTCTTGAACTCATAAAGAATTTTAAAGAAGAACTTTTAAGTTGAAGAGAATTAAAATGAGAAGTACAATTGGCCGCTGAAGTTCAAAAGCATGTATTAAAAGAAAAAGTTATTAAAATACCATCTTTAGAATATGTTGCAAAAACCAAAAGTGCCACAGAAGTTTGATGAGACAGCTATGATATTATTCAATCAGGTAATAATTATTATATTTATATTTGAGATGCAACAGGACATTGAGTTGCTGCGGGATTTATTATGATGATGACAAATGCTTTAATATCAGCATTTTCAAAAGCTATATCAAATTCGGCACAAATACTTGCTAATACAAATGAGATATTAAAGCCTCGTATTAAACCAAATACATTAATGACGTTATTAATGCTAAGATGGAATGAACAGGACAGAAAAATGTATATGGCTTGAGCAGGACACGAAAACCTTATTGTTTATAAAGCATCTTCACAAAAAGCTTTTAAAGTACAATCTGGCTGAATTGCTTTAGGAATGACTAAAGACATTTCAAAAATTCTTAAAGAATTACAAATTTCAATAGAACCATGAGATATACTTGTTATGTATACTGATGGTATAACAGAGGCCAGAAACTCAAGCAAAGAAAGTTCAGAACAAAATTTAGTAATGATGTTTGGAGTTGAAAAAATTATGGAAGCCACAGAAAATGCCTGAATAAAAAGTGCACAATGAGTTTTTAATAGTATAACCTCTGAGCTGTCTAGATTTATGTGATACAATCACAAACAGTTTGATGATATTACATTAATAGTAATTAAATATAAAGAAAGTTCAGAAGATAGCTTAGATCTATGACATGATGTATCCAAAGAGTTTTTAGCTGAATGGAATTGGCAGTAAAGATTATCTTTTGTAGTTTTTTAATTATAAAGTTTGCTAAAATTAAGTTTTCTGAATAAATCTAGACTGAACTTATCTAACTTTACAGAAGATAAATAAAAATAATATTTTTACCTTGTCCATAGCCATTCTTTTGTAAAAAAATATTATTTATATACAATGTTAACCTAATAAAATTAAATAAAAAATGGCAAAACAAGAAAAATTAAAAGAATTGATATCCAAAAATTATACAGGAGACGCCTTAAATTATGATAAGGATCTTTTAAATGTGGTAAAAGCAAGACAAAAAGATATGCCCGTAGTTTCAAACAGTTGAAATAAAATCAAAAAAAAATCAGAAGACGAAGAAATAAGATTATGAGAAAAAGAGTATAAAGAAGCACTAGCGTTTATAAAGGATGCCATAGCTCCTGCAATGATGAAAATTGATACAACTAAGCTTCAAGTAGGTGATACTTTAGTTAAGACTTTTTTTACATATGCATATCCAGATTTTTTAGAATGAAACTGGCTAGGACCACTAATTAATTGGGACATAAAATTTGATATGTCTATGTTTATTTACCCTATAGAATCGGCTTATGTGATGAAATATCTAAGAAGAAGACTGACAGAATTGTCTTCTCAAAGAAGCATGAATGAAGATAAATGATTAGTTAATGATCCTGCACTTTCCGCACAAATTCAAGATGTACAAGAACTTAGAGACTCATTGACAAGATGACAAGAAAGATATTTTCATTTTTCAATATATATTACAGTATATTCTGACGGTGAAGAAGAATTAAAAAAGACAGCCAATATGCTTGAGACACTACTTTCCTGAAGAAACGTTTTAACAAAACAAGCATATCTTAGAACCGAACAAGGCTTTATTGCAACTTGACCATTTGCAAAGGATGAAGTTGGGGTTTATAGAAATATTTCTACAAAATGACTTTCCACAACATTTCCTTTTACTTCAAGCACTCTCAGTCAAGATGACTGAGTTCTTTATGGTATAAATACACACAATAATTCACTTATTATTTTTGATAGATTTAAAACAGAAAATGCAAATATGGTTGTATTTGCAAAATCTTGAGGTTGAAAGTCATTTTTGGTTAAGTTAGAAATTCTAAGAAGCCTGATGCTTGGGACCGATGCCATCGTAATTGATCCAGAAAATGAGTATAAAGCCCTTTTGGATACTGTTTGAGGAAGCTACCTAAATATAAATCTAAATTCAAATCAAAGAATAAACCCTTTTGATTTACCCAGAGCCTTAAGGGATACAGAAACTAAACCATGAGATCTTTTGAGATGAGCAGTTGTAAATCTTATTTGACTCATGAATCTTATGCTTTGAAAATGTACACCAAGTGAAGAATCAATTTTAGAAAAAGCCTTGATCACGACTTATAGCCTCAAATGAATAACTTTTGAAAATGATGATATTACAGGGAAAGAAGTTCCTATTATGAAGGATCTTTTTTCAGTGTTAGAAACAATGGAATGATCAAAATCTTTGACTGAAAGGTTAGAAAAATATGTTTATTGAATATTTGCAGGAATATTTTCAGAAGCTACAAATATAGAATTAAAAGACTGATTACAAGTATTTTCTGTTCGTGATCTTGATGATATTCTTCGTCCAGTTGCCATGTTTATAGTGCTTAACTATATCTGGAATATAGCCAGAAGCTCAAATAGAAAAAGATTACTTGTGGTTGATGAAGCATGGAATATTATGCAACATGAAGATAGTGCCAAATTCCTTTTCTGACTTGTTAAAAGAGCCAGAAAATATAATTTGTGAGTTACTACAATTACACAAGATGTTGAAGATTTTATGACATCTTCCTATGGAAGAGCAATAGTTACAAATTCCTCAATTCAACTTTTACTCAAACAGTCACCAGCCTCCATTGATGTATTACAAAATACATTCAAACTTACCGATCAAGAAAAATATATTCTTCTTAATAGTTCTGTTGGACAATGATTATTTTTTGCTTGAACCGATCATGTATGAATTCAAATATTGGCCTCATATTTTGAAGAACAAGTGATAAATACAAATCCAAATAAATAAAAAATACCATTTAAAAAAGACCCTCGAATTTCGAGGGTCTTTGAGCCCATAAGAAGATCGCCATCATCCAAAATATTTTGTACAGAGTTTTGATTCCTCTTTCATGGTTTAATTTCATGGAAAGAAACAACTTTGTTTCTTCCGGTATCCTTTGCCTCATAGAGAGCCGTGTCGGCATTCTTTACGAGAGTATAAGGAGTAATGTCTCTATTAGGTACTGTATTTGCAATCCCTAAGCTTAAAGTAACAATTCCTCTTGAGGCTGCCTTATTAGGAAGTCCTATTTTTTCTATGGCTTCTCGAACTTTTTCTGCTACAACTATTCCCCCAGGAACATCTGTATTTGGTAATATTATGGCGAATTCTTCTCCACCATAACGAGCAAGAAAGTCCGGAGGTCGACGAAGCTGATCATTAATTGTTTGAGCGACTAAATGTAAGCATCTATCTCCTTCTAGGTGTCCATAAGTGTCATTGTATAATTTGAAGTTATCAATATCAATCATTACCAAAGACAGATGTTTTTTTTCACGAATTGCAAAATTCCATGCAATCCATAGATATTCATCAAATCGTCTTTTGTTTGGAATTTGAGTAAGAGCATCAGTTGAGATTAGATCTTTATTGTAGTCATCTTTTATTTTTCGCTCGATTGCAATCTTAATTCTAGCCATTGCGATTTTTTGACTAAAGGGTTTTGTAATATAGTCAATTGCGCCAGCATTAAATCCAGCTACTTCATCATCTTCGTCAGCCTTTTGTGTTATGAAAATAATCGGAACATCCTCAGTAACAGAATTATTTTTTAGTGCAAAACAAACTTCATATCCATTCATTTCTGGCATGATGATATCAAGCAAAATTAAGTCTGGAGGATTTTCTATACAATATTCTATAGCTTTTTTTCCGCTTAGTGCACCAATTATTTCATAATCACGGAGCATTTCACTGAGGACATCAATATTTGTTTTTTCATCATCAACTATTAGGATTCTAGATTTTTTTCTCTCTCTCATTTTCAATCATCCTTTCTAATTTTATAGCATTTTTGGATTATTAATAACTTCTTGAAATTCTATATATCTTAGAAGCTTTATGTCTTCAAACATGAGTTGCAAAGATTCATTTAATTTTGTTAATTGTTCAAAAAATTCCTCTTTTTCCAATACTTTTTCAAGTTCTGAAATATTGGAATAAATATTTGTTAGAGAAAGATTTCCTGCACTTCCTTTTATTTTGTGCAGATTATCTTTAATTTTTTGTAAATCACCATCCTTTTTATTTTTAGTAATTATTATAATCATGTCACGATAATTATTAGCAAAGTCTAACAAGAGGTTTTTATAGGTACTTTTATTTCCATTAATCCTTTCTAATCCTTCTTTTACATCAACTCCAGCGATTTCTGGAAAGTTAATCAGAGAATCATTATTTTCTTTTTTGAATTGTTCGATTTCTTTCGGTTTTATAAATTTTACAATAGCATTAAACAATCCAATAGGGTTTATGGGTTTCATTATATATCCATCCATTCTTGCAGTAACATATTTTTCTTTGATATCACTACTTGCAGTCATGGCAATTATGGGGATTTTCAATTCCCCCCCCCTTATTATATTAGTGGCAACGAAACCGTCCATAATGGGCATATTTATGTCCATTAGAACTAGTTTGTATTCTGTTGTGGATATCACTTCAGTGGCTATCTTTCCATTATTTGCAGTATCTACCGAGAGTCCCATATTTTCAAGGATTTCTTTAGCAACCTGTTGGCTTAGAATATCATCCTCAACCAATAATACTTTTTCTCCTGAAAATGATAACGTTTTTAAATCTAGTTTCGGAGGGATTATTTCTTTTCCATAACCAAACCTTAATGAGAAGGAAAATGTACTACCTTTTTCTGTTTTGCTAGTTACAGTAAGTTTTCCTCCCATTAATTCAACTAGCTCTTTGGAAATATTTAAACCTAGACCAGTGCCCCCATGCTTTCTTGCAATGGAGGAGCTTGTTTGAAAAAACGGAGCAAATAAATTTTTTATTTCTCCATTTGTCATTCCCTTTCCAGTATCAGATACGGAAAAAAGAATTTCACAATAATCTTTAGCTCTGGAGACTAATTTTGTCTCCACTCGAATAGAACCAGATTCTGTAAACTTAACAGCATTTCCTATTAAATTTATAAAAACCTGCTTTATTCTGAGAGAATCCCCAATTAAATTTATTGGAACATCCTCATTAATATGAAACGAAATCTCAACATTTTCTGTTTTTGAAACAGAAAATATTTCTACACAATCTTTTATAATGTTGTACAGGTTGAAATCCGCTTTTTCCATAGCCATTTTATTTGCCTCTATTTTGGATAAATCCAAAATATTGTTTATTATTTCGAGCAGTGTATTAGAAGAAAATTGAATTTTAGGGATGTATTCTTGTATTTTGTCAGGATTCTGAGTCATCAAATTTACAAAACCTATAATTGAGTTCAATGGTGTGCGAATTTCATGGCTCATACTTGAAAGAAATGTACTTTTGGCTTGAGCAGTAGCCTCAGCTATCTCTCTAGCCATTTCTAGTTGTTCCATTCTCTTTTCCTCGGTCAAATCTTTTATTAACAAAAGAATTCCAACTTCTTTGATTTCTGTTTCTTGGATGACAATTTCTAAACGAGTTCTATTTTTTTTAATTAAAAAAGTTTCTATTGAATTTACAGGGCCTCTTTCAAAAATAAAAAAAATTTCTTTTCCAATTAAAAAACTTTCTTCATAGTCAGAGATTTCTAAAAATCCCTGACTAACATTTTTTATGATTCCGTCGCTTGTTATAATTAACCAGTTGTTACTCAACTGGTTTGTTATTGCCTCCAAGAAAGCAACTCGGCTATTTTCTTTTTCTAGAAGAACCTCCCTTACTAATGCCATTCTTAAACGAATAGTCAAAGAATTAATTATTCTCATAAAATATCGTTCTGCTAAAAGAATTATTATTAGCAACAATAATATTATTAAAAGAAGATTTTTAATTAATAAAAAACAACAACCAATCATTAGACTCATAAAAATCAATGTCATTAGCATTTTTATGGCTAGAGCTTTTTCTTTTAATATTATTTTTCTTTTTATAGCCAAAGTTTTTTTCTCTATTGTCATTTTTGTTTCTTCCTTTCTTTGTTTTTGTTTTAAATTTCTTTAATTTTTATGATGTTAAAGAGCAAAAAATACTAAAAATATTTTGTTTCTAGCAGATCTAGTTTATATATTAAAAAATACTTGTCAAGTTATTATTAATACAATTATATTAACTTAATGTCAATTAGGCTTATCCTGAAAATCTGAGGACTAAATTTTTAACTCAGTTTTTTCTATGCAAAAACTTTCATAATATGATACACACATATAGTGTTTGTTCTTAAATCATCGTATACTATAAATAATTCTTCTTACTCTTGGGTGTAATCATTCGCAAAAGTATTGGTAGATCTATCATCAAAATAATTAAGAATTCATTCTAGATGATTTTGAATTGTTCTTCAAAAATTCTGAAGTTCTATTATTTGTTCTTATTTTAAAATTCTTTTCTCCTTTTAAAAATCTGATAATGTAATCTTTTGATAAAATTAAGTCTACTCTTAGGAGTTTTCAAGTTTTCTGGGTACATATTTCTTTCTAGCAATTTTACACTGATTTTCTATTTTGAGTTCTCATCTTTAATAATTGTTTTGATTCATTACTATCCAATCCATCGTATTTGACACATCAAGAGCGATTTCTTTAATTTGGAACCTATCTACAAATGGAGTTTGATTTCATATAACTTTTGTAATGAAATGATAGAAGCTTTAATTAAAGTTATTTTCCAGATACTTTTCTATATCTTCTCTAATTTCTGATATAAGTTCTAGATCTTTCAAGCTTGCTATTTTAAAATCTGGAACTCAAGATTGTCTGACTCAATAGACTTCTCAAGGTCATCTAAGCTCTAAATCCATTTCTGATAATTCAAATCAATTATTTGTCTTTTCCATGGCTCTAAGTCTTTCTCCAACATAATCTTTTGTTGTAAAAAGATAACAATAGGATTGCCATTCTCATCTTCCAACTCTTCACCTAAACTGATGAAGTTGAGATAATCAAAATCTTTCTGAGGCCTCTATACAAATTATTGTTGCATTGGGATTATTTACTCAAACCTCTACTACAGAAGTTGATGACAAAATATCTATTTTTCAATCTATAAAATCTTTCATTATAAAATCTTTTTCTTTTGGTTTCATTTTTCAATGAAGAAGTCCGATTTTTAGTTTTGGAAAATCTATACTTAGATTTTTATACATTTGAGTTGCACTTGCCACTTCAAGTTTTTCAGAATCTTCAACTAAAGGGGAAATCCAATAAACCTGCCTTCCATTTTTTATTTCTTCCTGTACAAATCTATAAATTTCTGTCCTATTATGGTCTTTGACAACTTTTGTCCATATTGTCTTTCTTCAAGCCGGATATTCGCTTATAATAGATAAATCTTGGTCTCAATATATTGTCAAGCTTAGTGTACGGGGAATCGGTGTGGCTGTCATATTCAAATTATGAGGAAAGAAAGTTTTTTCACCATCTTCTCAAACATGGTTTTCAAGAACTTTTCTTTGTTCAACTCAAAATCTATGTTGTTCGTCGATAACAACATAGCCTAATTTATGAAAAAAAACTCACTCTTGAACCAGAGCATGCGTTCAAATTATAATATCAACTTGTCATTTTTTTATCCTATCTTTTGCTTCCTTTTTTTGCTTTGGTGTCAAACTTCAAATAAGAAGTTCTGATTTGATGCCAAATTTTTCTAGTAATTCTTGCATTCATTCAAAATGTTGGCGAGCAAGAATTTCTGTTGGAGCCATAATTGCCACCTGAATTCAGGCCTCTTTTATTGCATGAATAGCAGTAATAAGAGCAACCGCAGTTTTACCAGTTCAAACATCTCACTGAAGAAGTCTTGTCATTGAATGCTTTTTTTCCATATCTTTAAGTATTTGAAAAATTGTAATTTTTTGATGAGAAGTTATTTCAAAAGGTAAATAAGATAATATTTCTTTTATAAGCTCTGCATTCATTGGAATTGAAATAGCTTTTCATTCGGTTTGTTCTTGATAATCTATTTTTCTCAAAATTCATCTGTATTGAAAATCAAAAAGTTCCTCGTAAGCTAGCTCTTTTCTAGCCTGATAAAAATCTTCTTTTGTTTTTGGAAAATGAATTTTTGATATATTTTCACTTTTATGTGCAAATCATTTGGTTTTTCTTATTTCTTCAGGAATTATATCTGTAATTTCATAAATATAAGATTTAAGAAAATCCATTTTCTTGGCAATCCAATCTCAAGAAATATAATTTAAATCGCTATAAGTTGGAAAAAATCCCACCTTTTCATCAGTGGCAAAATTCATATCAGGAGAAATAAAAGATAATTTTCCGTATTCATATTTTGGCTTTCCATAAATAATTACTTTGTCTCATTTTTTAAATTGATTCAAAATAAATCTGTTATTAAAATAGACTGTTTCGCATAAAAATCCCGCCTTATCCTTTAAAATAATTTTTACAAGCAGTTTTTTATTTCTTGTTGTTTCATCTGTTATGGCTTCAATGTTAGCAATCACAGAGTTAAAATCTTTGACATTTACATAACTAAAATATTCCAAAACTTGGGTTCTATCTTGCAAATCCTTAGGAAAACAATTCAAAAAATCCTCAACCGAAAAAACCCCAGCTTTGGCTAGTTTTCTTATATAAACATCTGTGGTTTTTAAAAGATTTTTAAATAATTGCATAACAAATTTTATTTTATAAAAACTTTGCCATTAATTTTTTTCATCTTCAATTTTTTGATTTCTTTTTCTGTATAATTACCTTTTCAGTTGATAAATTTTATAATTTCTGCAATATTCCCTTCAGTAAGTCCTATGGTTCATCTGTTAGATTTTTCATAAATAAATCTTATAAATTCTTTTTGCAAAAAGCTCGGCAAAGCCAAAAAATCTTGAATTTCAAAATAATCTTCCCTGAAAATTTTTGCTAAAATTTCATCGATGAAAGCTTTCAAATCAGAAAAATAGTTTATGAGATCTCAAATATTATTTTTGTAAGATGGATTAATTTTTTCAAAAAGAGGTAACATATTCAGTCTTAAATTATTCCTCAAAAAACTTGAGTCTTGGTTTGTGCTATCTTCCACAAAATCTATTTTTTCTTTTTGTAATTTTTCGAGAATTTCAGCTTTAGTAAGTCACAAAAGTGGTCTTAGTAAATCTCAATTTTGTTCTTCTATTGAAATCAATCATTTTATTTTGGTTCATCTTACTAAATTCAAGAAAAAAGTCTCAATCCTATCGTCAAGATGATGTGCAGTGAGAATATATTTGGCCTTATGTTTATCCTTCATTTTATTTAAAAATTTATATCTTTCATTTCTAGAAGTTTCCTCAATTCAAGTTTTTTCATTTTTTGAAATTTCTTTGATATTAGCTTCTCCTAATTCGAAAGCTAATCAATTCTTTAAACAAAATTCTTGAACAAACTGTTCATCTCTTTGGCTTTCATCTAACCTAAGATTATGATTAAAATGACAAACTATTAGATTTTTTTTATCTAAAAATTTAAGTAATTCTGTCACTAAAAAAATGCTATCTGCTCATCAGGAACAAGCTACAATAACTTTTAAATTTTTTAAATTAAATTTCTCAATAAAATCTTTTAACATAGTGTAAAAATTAAATTTCTCAATCTATTTCTTGATTTAATCTTTCAAAAAATTGTTCCATAAATTCTAGTCTTTTTTTTGAAATTTTTTTTCCTTCCTGTGTATAAAGTTTTAAATCTTTAAACTTTAAAATAAATTCTCTGTAAGCCGTGTCTTCTTCTGTATAAGATGCCTCGGGTCTTAGATCGGGCTCTTTTGAATGCAATTTTGCACCTATCACCTGAGCATACATAAAAGTTCTTCCTAGTCATATTGCTCAAATAGAATCTAATTTATCAGCATCATAAAGTATTTTTGCTTCTAGTGTTTCTGGTTTTTTGTCTGTTTTTGTTCTGTGCGTTTCTATACAATGTTTTATTTGATTTATTCCTTCATTTGGATAATCATATTTTTCAAGAATTTTTCCTGCCAATTCCGCTCATTTTTGTGCATGGCATATTTTTCATTTAGATTCTGTTTCATAATTTCTTCAAATATCATGCAGCAAAGAAGAAATAGCAACAATTTCAATATCTGCATTTTCCAATTTTCATAAATTAATGGCCACATTAAAAACTCTCATTGTATGATCAATTTGGTGACATCAATCTTTTTGTAAAAAAAATTCTTTTATTTCTTCTTTTAGTTTTTCTATCAATTCTGTATTCATTTTTTTAATTTACATCAAATCATATAATTAGAGTCGCATCATCTTTATCCAAATTCTTAAATTTAGATGAAAGATATTTATGTACAGCTATTCCTGGCGATGCAGAAATCACATTTTTCTGTTGAATCTCGTGAAATGAAATTCATGGGAAAATCACTTTTTCTCAAATTTTGTGAACTATTGGTGCATCAGCATTTCTAAAATCACTGTCGTGCGTCGCACAAAGTGTGGCTTCTCTATTTATAGCTTCATAAACTCAATGATTTCTGTCTTCTTCATTTTCAAATATAAACTTTTTGTCTTTTTTATCGAGTAAAATTACTTCTTTTATTCAGATAATTGAAAGTAAATTTTGTATTTCTTGCGCAATAGTTTGGTCTTTTGAAAGTACTTTTTTGTAAGTAAAAATTTTTAAATTTTCGATTGGTTGTAATTTATCTCTTTCTTCTTGTGGTAAAGAGTAAATATAATTTATAAGATTAAAAAACTGTTCAACATATTTTAAATAATTCGCTGAAAAATCTCATTCTCAAGGTGAAGATCTAGCAAAAAAAGTTCAAAAATTAAAAAGAAAATGAAAAAAATTGTTTTTTGAATATGCTGTGTCCTTGATTTGATGATAACTAAGAGTCATTTTGTAAGCTGAAAAAAATCAGTTTCTTACTTTCATTGCAATTTGTTTATTAGAAACAATAATGAATGACCTTGACCGAAAGAAATAATTATAAAAGAAAGTTAATCACAAAAGAACAATAAAAATTAAAATTCATCCTAAAATTCAGTAAAAAAAACCGATTGCCAAACATATTGGCAACAATATAATCATGGCTTTAAATACATCAAAAAACAAAACTATTGGATGCTGATGAGTTTTGTATAAAATTTTTTCTTGAATTGGACTATCTTGCATGGTTTATTCTTTTTATAAAATCTAAAAAATTATCATCGCTTGCGGTTTTGTTGGGAATTTCTTTGCCACATTTGGAACACTTGTGCTTAATCATATATCATTTGTTCTTTTTGTAATCTATTCAGATTGGCTCCATAATTCACCCGCACTCTGATTCTCTATCTCAAGGAAAATTCTTATCCAAATGTTTGGAATACAGACAATATGGGCAATGATTTCTTGCGCTTCAATCTGGATGAAGATTAACTTCCTTGCCACATTTTTCACAAATGAATGGCTCATTTATCATTATAAACATTTTATGGAGAAAAAAAGAATAAAAATTAATTGGTCGTCATTGCGAGAAATTTGAAAAATTTCGTAGCAATCCAAACCCTCTTTTGTAGCTACGGTAGATTACCTCCGTAGTCCACTGCGAAAAACCTAATAGGAAAAATTGTTTGCCCTTAAGAGGCTATCCCAAAAGTGTCATTCCGATACCGTTTAGCGGGAAGGAATCTATTGTAGCTTCAAACTCAAGATCCCTCGACTATCGCTCGGGATGACAATAGGGAAAGCGTTTGGGATGATAAAAGGCTTTTCTATACTTTTGGGGCAACCTCTTAAATTTCTTGGTTCTTAATTTTTCTTCCTTTCCTCTGGTCTTTCCATTTTTCATGTATATTTATCAACTCTTATGTTATCAATTCTATGTTTGAGTTTTTCAAGTGCTTCAAAAGGATCAGGAATAAAATGCAAGGTTCTGGCATCATTGGTCTGTTGTTCTATAAGCAAATGTCAGTATTTTAAGACATTACTCAATAATCAATGGCACAATACATCCACCTTCATAACTTTGTACATATCCATCATTTCTACATCATCTTTGAGAATCAGTGTGCTGTGAATTATATATATCTTATCTTTGAGAATAACTATTAAATTATTGTTATAATAAATCAGTCAAAACAAAAGTTTTAAAAAAGAATAATTCAACAATGCAACAATAACTGGTATTATAAGTGTATATTTTATATTATCCGGAACATCATTTTTATATTTGAAACAAATATAAAATATCACACCAGTTATGGCCGAAAGAAATAAAAATTTGGCAAATGTATAGACAAGCATTATATAATGTTTTTTAATTATATCATAACCTTCTCCTTCTATATAGCTCATATTATATTAATGATAAAATTAAAAAAATAGATATACCAGTAAGAATAAATATTATTAACAAATTTATTTTTTTGGTTTGTTTATGAATAATAGCAAGACCTTCTGATCCTATGTGTCAAACCCTCATTTTATGCTTTTTAAAAAGAGTATTTAGTCTACTGTGTATAAAAAATATCATAAAGCCACTAAGTATTATTTGAGCAAAGATGATTAAAAAAGCTATATATCTCATATTTTTTGATTATATTTATTTAACATAATTTTATTATATTAAATAGCCAAATTTTTGCAACAAATTGTAAAGTGTGATAGTATTCTTACTGAAAAGTATTTTACTTTCAATTTAAAAATTTCAATTTATATAAATGCCAATAAAAAGTGAAGATGAGCTCAAAGAATTAAAATCAAATTTTAACACAAATTGAACTGAATTTAAAAGTAAAAAATTTGAAGAATTACAAAATTTAATCAAACAATCTTTATCGAAAAATGATTCTGATAAAGCTCTTTTTCTTATTACAAAATGAGCCCTGTCTTTTTGAAGTTCTGATATACACTTTGATATGCAGGAAAAAAATGTAAAACTTAGATTTAGGATTGACTGACTTTTGGCAGAGGTTATGATGTTTTCTTTTTGAGAATATAAATTACTTTTAGAAAGACTAAAATATAAATCAGAATTAAAGCTAAATATTACAGATTTACCACAAGATTGAAAATATAGAATAGTTGATGGCTGAAAAAATATAGACGTGAGAATTTCTTCTTTACCAGTTAAATCCTGAGAAAATGTAGTTTGTCGTTTACTTGATTCCACTCAAGCTATTATAGATTTTGTTAGCCTCGGATTTATGTGGACAAGCAAAAGACAAATAGAAAAAAGTCTAAGCAAAAAAAATGGAATGATTATTGTAACCTGACCAACTGGAAGTTGAAAAACTACAACTCTTTACAGCATGTTAAATTGTCTAAATACTGCTGATAAAAAAATTATCACGCTTGAAGATCCTGTAGAATACGAAGTTCCAGGAATTGTTCAGTCTGAAGTAAACGAAAAAAGATGATATACATACACATCTTGATTAAAAACTCTTTTAAGACAAGATCCTGATGTTATAATGATTTGAGAAATGAGAGATTTGGAAAGTGCAAATATAGCAGCACAATCAGCCATGACCTGACATCTGGTTTTTTCAACTTTACATACAAATGGCGCAACAGAAACTATAGAAAGACTTTTAAATATGTGATTACCTTGATATATTTTATCTTCTTCTATTGATATAATCATTGCCCAAAGACTTGTAAGAAAGATTTGCCCAAAATGTAATGAAAAATACGAAGCAAACGAAACAGAAAGGGAAATAATAAAATGGATAATGAAAGATATTTGAGTTGAATCTGTTACAAAAAACAAAAAAAATGAATGATTCACACTTTGTAAATGAACTTGATGTGAAGAATGTGGTCATACTGGCTATAAATGAAGAATTTGAATATTTGAAGTGCTTTATTTTTCAGATAAAATCAGGGCTCTAATAAGAGAATGATCTAATCCTTCAGAAATCCTAAAAGAAGCCAGAAAAAATGATTTTATGCTTATGAGAGAAGATTGAGTTCTGAAAGCCCTCAAATGAATTACAACTTTAGAAGAAGTTTTTAATGTTGTGGAGTAAATTGTATAATTAGGGTCTAGAGTAGTTGATCAATTACTCTAGACCCTAATTTATATTCATCATATTTCCGCTTTCGTATCTTTTTAATCAAAAATAAAAAGCAAAGTATCAAAAATTCGTTCCAACTAAAATCCATAGCCAACTTGTAAGGCAAAAAAGTTGTGAAAAAAACTGGGATTACAGTCATAAAAACTATTTTTAAAAAAGTTCATTCAAATATTTTTGGTGGATAAAAAGATGGTCATAAAATTGCATCAAAAACAGCTCTTGATAATTCTCTGGAACTTCAAATAAAAAAAGATAAAGATTGAAAAAATACCATAAATCAAAGCATAGCAAAACTTCAAATTAAACTAAGAGCAAGGATTTTTAAAATAAAAAATAAAGAAGCTTTGTATAAAAAAATCAATAATGCTAAACCAAAAAACAAGTCTCAAATTGCGGAAACATATAAAACACTGGAAATTATTTTAAAAAGTATATTTTTTGGTAAAAGTATGTAGGAGTCTAATCATCAATTTACTATCAATTCAGATATTTTCCAATAACCTCAAAACAATATACTTAACCAAGCAAAAACTATACACATTAATGAAACCAAGGGAATATATTCATTAAAAGTCAGTCATCCTATTGTTTGAAATTTTTGAAAAAATAAGTACCACATATAAATAAGCACGATATCATTTAAAAACATTCAAACAACTTGAATTAAAAAACTGGCTCTATATTCTATACAACTCAAGATATTTAATTTCCATATTGTTGGTAATATTTTTAACATAATTTTGAATTTAAATTTTTAATTTTCTTAAAAACTGTGATTGGCATGTTGGATTTTAGATTGCCCCATTATTATAATTCTTAGCAATGACGATGTTTTTCTTTTATGGCACATTTATAAGTTTTTCAAGAATCATATAGATGACAAAGAAGATTAAAAGTACACAAAAGGAAATTATATAAAATATGAAAAAACTTGTAAAAATTGTTATGAAATTTGTAAGAAAGGCAATAAATAGAATAAAAATGGTTGTATTTAAAAAACTTCAAACTACCGTTGCTCAAATATTACCTTGTCTTGCAATAATAAAATTGCTAAAATCTTGAAATGAAAGGATAAAACTAGGAATAAAAAATACTGTATAAATTACAAATCCCGAAGCCTTTAACCAATCTTTAGAAAAAACCTGCAGATATTCATTTATATCAAAAAATTCTCCTTTTATTCATAAAAAATTTTTTACGAAAAAATAATTTAGAATAATTCAAACAATCAAGGGTCATATAGAAATCAAAAAAATTCAAATTTGATTGAGAAACAACCTTATCCAATACATAGAATTATCGTAATATAAAGGTAATTCTCATATATAATCTGGGGTTGAATATTGTACGCTTCATCAAGTTTTCGAAAACAGATTGATTTTTTTGATTTTTGAAAATGATAAAATCGCGAAAATAAGATGGGAAAATTCGTGAATTATAACTCATATTCTAAATAATGTTTTTCATAGAATGCTTATAATTTTTGAAGAAGATTGCATTTTATTTAATATTTTAAAATGAATCCGTTGCATTACAGTCAAGAAAAATATTCCAATTATTATAAACAAAGATTCCAATGCGATTTTTTCTAACATAAGTTTTTATTAATTAATATTATCATCAGTTGATACAGAGATTTCTTGATCATTGTCTATAAATCAAAAGACAAATTCATACGTAAATTATAATCCAAATCCATTGAACGAAAAAGAATTTTAAAAAGTTTTCATAATGTTTTTTTAAGTTTTCAAAGTTTTGCTTACATCTGCTATCCTGTCTTCATATCCAAGTCTATGATAAAAATCATAAGCTATTTTATTTGGCACAAAGACCTCAATTCTGGATAAATTGCAATTGTTTTTATTAAAATAATCTTCTGCTAAATTTATAAGGCTGTGTCAAATTTTTTTTCCTCTGTAATTTTCATTTACAAATAATTCTGAAACTCTTCCGATTTTTATTGGTTTTATTTCATATTTATCTTCTGGACAGGATTCTTCAATTATAAATCAAATAAAACCAATCATTTTTTCTTCGTCATAAACCACATAAATAATACCTTGATTTTCTTTTATCTTTTTCAAGAAATTATTTGTGTAATATTCTCAATATTCAGGTGACCTTATATTAATTCACAAATTATCAACCGAAATTATATGGTCCTGAAGTTTTTCAACACATTCTATGAGATTTATATAATCCTTTTCCGAGTATTCTCTTGTTTTTATCATTTTAAATTAAATTAATTTTTAAATTCATATAATCTTTTTGCATCAGAAAGTTTAACTTTTCTAAGTTTGATTTTAGTTATGTCTAACATGGTTTTAAAAGGTTAGGTGAATAAAAAGTACTTTTTCGTCATGTTAAATTTATTTCAGTGTGACAATAGTAGGAAAGTCTTCTTTTAAGAGATTGCCCCAGAAGTGTCATTCCGATCCCGCTTAGTGGGAAGGAATCTATTGTGACTTTGGACTCAAGATCCCTCGACTATCGCTCGGGATGACAAAAGACGTTTTTATACTTTTTGAGATAATCTTTTAATAAAATTCCTTAATTATCTCTTCAATCGTGGGGTTTTCGATGCTAATATCTTCGATTTTATATTCAGTATTTAAGAGTGTAAAAGTTTCATTTAAACATTCTTTGGAATTTGGGATTTCCATTTTTATAAAATTTTCTTTAGATTCTATAATTGTCATATAATCTTTTTTCTTAAAAAAAGTATTTGTTTCAAACTGGACCTTGATAATTTTTTTCTTTATATAAGCCTTTTTTAATTTATCTAGAGTTCCGTCATAAAGCATTTTCCCGTGATTTATGATAATTACTCTATCACAAATATTTTCTACATCTTGTAAATCGTGCGAAGTGAGAAATATTGTAGTATTTTCAGTTAAATTTATCTCGTTAATAATATCTCTCAGGTTTTGTTTGGCTACAATATCAAGTGTTCATCAAGAAAAATCACAAGGGGCTTGTGCATAAGACTTGCAACTATTTCACATTTCATTCTTTGACCTAGAGAAAGTTTTCTTACGGGCAAATTTATAATGTCTTCAATTCAAAATCTTCAAACTAAATAAGTAATTCTTTCTTCAATTTCTGTATTTTTCATATCAAACATTTTTCCAATAAGTTTGAAAGTATCTATTGCAGAAAGGTGATACCAAAGCCTAGAAGTTTGCCCAAAAACGGCTCAGATTACATAAACTAATTTTTTTCTATTTAGAGTTGGATCAAGTCAACAAACTGTAATGTTTCAAGAAGTACGATTAAGAATTCAAGTTAGCATTTTTATTGTAGTTGATTTTCATGCTCAGTTTGGTCATAGGAATGCTATTTTTTCTCATTCTCAAACCACAAGATTAATTCAAGATACAGCTTCAAATTCTTTATATTCTGGTTTAAAAATCGATTTGAATCTATTTAAAAATCATTCTTTTTTGATTTCTATTTTGAAGATTTTTCTTAAATCTCTAGTTTCTATTATTTTTTTCATAATTTTTTGACTAGCAATTAAAAGCCCTTCTACTTTGGCAGAAGGGCTTGAGTTTTCAATTTTTTAAAATTTTACACTAAAAACACCTTCTACAGCCTAGAGAATTATTATTAACAGTACATTGCATAGTAATGGCAAAATAATATTTACTGGTCATAAGTATTTTTAATTTAACTACTAAACACTTTTAAAATAATCAGTTTTAGAAAATAGTCAAAACTTTTTAAAAATCCCAATGTTTTGTAAAACATTGGGATTTTAGGTTTAATTTGCATATATATATCCTCTAATTGATGAATCGTTCAGTGGAATTTTTCTTATTGTAACTACATATCTTCAAGCGTAGTTCATATCTTTTATTATAAGAGAATCTCACTCGATTCAAGCAACCAGTCAAACATGTCAGTAGTATGAATTATATCATCTTCATCTAAATACCACTATTGCTCAAGCAGCAGCCGAGCTTCATGTAGGCACTCAAACAGCAGCAGCATTATGTAGCCATTCTCAAGCGTTTCATCTCCATGTTACATTTTTATAATTTGCGACAAACCGTGTACAGTAACCTGGTGCAAATTTGTTTCAGCCTCATCTCCAAGCAACATTATATCAACTTTTTACTGGTTTTTTATTACTATCTTTTTTCACAATAATAGGTTTTTTATCTTGTTTTTTAGGATCCTTTTTATTATCTTTTTTAGGATCTTTGTTGTCTTTAATAATTTTTGTTTCCTCTTCTTTTTCTAGTGTTTTAATTGTTTTTTGTCATCCAGGTATTATCAGTACTTGTCAGATTTTTAGCTCAATTCAGACATCAAGTTTATTTTGTTCAATTATTTTATTTTTGTCTATACCAAATTTGGATACAATAGAATCTAATGTATCACCACTTTCAACGTTATAAACAAATCCGGAAACAGGGGGAATTCTTATTTCTTCTCAAGGTTGTAAAACTTTATCCTCACTTAGATTATTCGCCCAAATTATAGATTTTGCATCTATTTCAAATTTATCAGCAATTATATCAAAAGAATCTCATGCTTTAACTTTATATATTACAATTTTATTTACTCAGGTTAAATCTCTTTCACCAAGAGAAACTTCTCAAGGTTTAACAAATCAAGATTCTCCAGAAAATCAATCTTCTCAATCAATCTGCACATCTTCATATGAACTCAAGATTGTATTAGGATCATAATCAGGAGCAGGTCATTGCTCATATGCAAAAGATCAAAATGATGGATATATAGGGAATAGTAGCACAAGAATTAATGCTAATATTTTAAATTTCTTTACAACATTTACAGTATTCTTTTTACTGATATGAATTTGGTTTTGATAACATCTCTTTAAACGTGCCTTTAAATTGATTTTTAAGTTCATCAAATTTTTTTAATAATAAATCATCTTTGGGTTTGCCCAGTAAATATATACCTACAAAAACCAAAAACATATTTAATTAAGATATAGTTAGCACCTCTAGTTTAGTCAATTCTGGTCTGAAACCTATGGTTCTAGAATATCTTTTCTTCGATTTCATCTTAAATACTCTTATTTTATCTCATTTAAAGTCAGAAATAACTTTAAATTTAACAGAAGAATCTTCTAATACTGGAGTTCCAACTAACGTGTTTTTACCTTCTTCATCAGAAACAAGTAAGGGTTTTACAATAATTTCTTCGCTTTCTGCATTTTGATTATCTACATCTATAATATCACCAACTTTTACAGTATATTGTTTTCAACCGAGTTCTACTACAGCTATCATATTTCTAAATTTAATAAAATTAAAATTTTGGCTGGGAATGAGGGATTCGAACCCCCGAATAACGGAGTCAAAGTCCGTTGCCTTACCACTTGGCCAATTCCCAAAATCAACACAACCAATTATATGTTTATTTTTTTAAAGTCAAACCACCGTCTGGGTTTTGACCTTAATTAAGCTAAGTTAAATTTCTTTGGAAAATAATTTTTGATGACAAAATTTAAGCAGATAAATTAATCACTAAAAGAACTTAACCAAAAAAGCGGAAGTATTTTATAAAAAAAAGTGTCTGTGTCAAATTTTTGATTTTTGCAAAATTTTTTTTATAATCAAATTGTTATATAATCAAAAGCAGATAAATAAGACAATAATTTTTACAACAATACAATGGCAATAAAATCAGTAAAACAAAATAATAGAACAGTTGAACCACAAGAGAAGAAAGAGGATATTATTAATGAAAATAGTTTAAGACCAAAAAGACTTGAAGAATATATTGGTCAAGCTGGGCTCAAAAAACATTTAAAAATTCTTCTTGATTCTGCTCGTATAAGAAAAGAACCACTAGATCACATTCTTTTTTATGGTCCTCCAGGACTTGGCAAAACTACGATTTCCAACATCATTGCAAATGAAATGCAAACTAAAATTAAATCAACTTCTTGACCAGCTATAGAAAAACAAGCTGATTTGATTTCTGTTTTAACTTCGCTCGAATTTTGAGATATTCTTTTTATTGATGAAATTCATAGACTTAAGCCACAAATTGAAGAGATTCTCTATTCTGCAATGGAAGATTTTAATATTGATATTATTATTTGATCCTGAAATGGAGCTACTTCTATCAAGATGGATATTCCAAAATTTTGTCTTATATGAGCCACAACCAAACTTTCAAAATTGAGTAATCCTTTAAGAGACAGATTTGCAAATGTAATAAAACTTGATTTTTATGATGAAAACGAACTTAGCATAATAATAGAAAGATCATTAAGAATTCTTGATTGTGAAATCAAAAATCCTGAAATTTACCAAGTTATAGCCAAAAAATCAAGATGAACTCCAAGAATTGCCAATAGATTTGTTAAAATTATTAGAGATTATAATATAGTTGGGCATAGCATTAAAAGTGAACTTGATATAGAAAAAATTTTTGAGTGATTTTGAATTGATAAGAATGGACTTGATGTTTTGGATAAAAAAATTCTAGAAAGTCTACTTTTTAATTTTGCTGGAAGACCAGTTTGATTAAATACTCTTGCTTCTATTATTTGAGAAGATGAGTCCACAATCGAAGATGTTATTGAACCATATCTTCTTAAAATCTGATTTCTAGAAAGAACTCCAAAATGAAGAAAAATTACATTAGAATGAGAAAAATATTTAAGAAAATAATTTGAGACCGGTCTCAAATTATTTTTACTCTTGAAAACTTTGAAATATCAATTCTATGAGAACAATTATTGTAAATAGCAAAAACCCTGTCATAAAGCTAAAAACCCAAATATAATAGAATACAACACAAGAAATTATAAAAATTGCAATCAAGCTTCCTTGTCTCAAGGATGAATTTATATTTTTAATGTAGATTTCTCATCTATAATATATTTTTTTGAAAAAATATATACATAAAGCCAAAAATGAGTTTAGCATAAAAAATGATGAAATTATAAGAATTATAGATCACATTTTAAAATTAACATCTGGATCAATATTATTTAATATCAAAACAAGAGAAATTGCACTTGCAATAAAAGTAATAAATATTCATAAAAGATAATAAAATCTAGTTTTCATGGAAGGGTTAGAAAATTAGAAAATTAAACACAGGAGACGGTTTTAAACTGTCTTTCTGTCTTAGGGGTTTATAATTACAAAAAATCAAAATTTTAAAACAGATTATTAAATAAGATATTATTTATTTTTTTGATAATTTCAATTTTCTATATAATTTGTTAGAATTTAGAACCAAGAATTAAGAAAAATAATTAACAAATTCATATTATGATAATAGATTGAAAAAGCACAGCCTTAAAAATTTATGAAGACTTGAAAGAAAAAATTGATAAACTGGCTAAAAAACCAAAACTTGTAGTTATACTTGTTGGTGAAAATTTCGCAAGTATTTCTTATATTAAGCAAAAATCAAAATGGGCAATTTATTGCGGAATGGATTTTGAATTGAGGCAATTTAGTAATGATATTGAAGAAGATTTTTTACTTTCTGAAATTGATAAATTAAACAAAGATGATACTGTAACAGGATTTCTTGTGCAGTTGCCATTGCCAAAGTATATGGATCCAGACAAAGTTATCAATGCGATTGAAACAAAAAAAGATGTTGATGGTTTTTCAAAAGAGACTATTGCAAAGGTGTTTTTGAATGAAGATGGGCTTTATCCTTGTACGCCAAAATGAATAAAAAGACTTTTAGATATTTATAATATTGATGTTAGTGGGAAAAACGTGACAATAATTTGAAGAAGTAACATTGTAGGAAAACCACTTGCACTTATTCTTATTAATGCTTGAGCTACGGTTACAGTATGTAATTCAAAAACTAAAAATCTAGATTTTTATACAAAAAGCGCAGATATTATAGTTTGTGCAGCTGGGAAGCCATTATTACTCAAAAAAGAAATGGTAAATTCTTGAAGTGTAATAATTGATATTTGAACCAATTTTGTTGATTGAAAAATGGTTGGAGATGCGGATTTTACTTCCCTAGAACCAGAAAATATGATCACACCAGTTCCAGGTTGAGTTGGACCAATGACCGTAGCAATGCTTATAGAAAACACTTATTTAGCTAGTTTAAGAAATTAAAATAATGCAAAAAGAATTAATAAAAACTCTCGTTTCAATTTTTCTTATTATCAATGCATTTTTCTTGGGCTATTATTTCTCAACAAATAATTTTAAACAAGAAATGGATAAAATAAAAAAAGAAGTTTATAGAGTAGATCTAAAAACCTCTAAAAGCAAAATTGAAATAACTAATAATTCAGATTTTATATCAATTTTTGTTGACTGAAAGCCATTTTCTGGTACATGATTTGAATTGAATTCCAAATAAAAATACAAAACAAAAACCCGCACATTCAGAGGTCCTACCCTAAATAAAAGACCTATGTGCGAGTTTATGTTGGTACCAATGAATAGTTATCATTCTTTGGCAAGTCTACTTCATTTTGGTATTTTTTTAGAGAGTACCAGCTCCTTATGTAGAAACAAGAGAAGGAAATTCCTTGTTAATTACATAAAATTTTTATTTTAAATTGCATTGTGCATTTTTATTTTTGTTTTTGTACTAGATAACTTAGTCACTATGAGAAGTAGACATACATATTAAAACATAGTTTTTGGTATATGTCAAAATATCGAAATACTTTTTATAAAAATGTAATTATTTAGCTTTTATAAGCCATAAATTTTTTGGTAAAAAATTATAATTTGTATTATTTTTAGAATAAATATATGTTTTTTTGTATAAAATAGTTATGCAAAATTTTAATATCTTTTATAAAATTAAGAATTTCCATTTGTAAGTTTCATACAGTATTCCAAATACCTGGCTTTAG
>JAQUZJ010000007.1:0-25454 GCA_028691375.1 Candidatus Altimarinota bacterium
AAAAAATACGGTTATTCAAGGGAACCGGTTCCCTATTCTATGTGAATAGTTTTTTTTGTAAATTTCCTTATTTTATCGCTAGTTTTTGTGAAACTTTGATTAATGGAATATTCTTCAAAACTTCTGGTTATAATAATTTTTGGTTTTATAATAACACTAATGAGCTTTGTAGATGATCTCAAAAATATTAGTCCAAAAATCAGATTGGCAGTGCAAATTTTAATCTGAGCAATAATTTCTCTCACATCCATAAAAATCTGATATATAAGCAATATTTTCGGTTGAATCACATATTTAGATTATTTTAAATTTGAAATTTATTGAATTACAGTTTATTTGATTCCTTTGTTGTTCACGATTTTTTGGTATGTTTTGGTTTTTAATTCTATCAACTGGAGCGACGGAATTCCCTGATTGACTTCTTGATTAACAAGTATTAGTCTTTTTATAATTCTTATTCTTTCTGTCAAATTATTCATTGTTGATAAAACCTTAGTCTCAAAAGAAAATTCTGAATTTGTAATAAAACTAATTTCGATTATTTTGCCAACAGTCTTTTTATTTGCCCTCTATGATCGCAAACCAAAAATGCTAATGTGAGACAGTTGAACAATGTTTATTGCTTTTATTATCGCGACATCCGCTGTAATTGCAGGTTGAAAAATCGCAACAGTTGCAACAGTTTTATGAGTTTATCTGATTGATGCTTTTTACGTAATTTTTTTGAGAATCTACCATAAAAAAAATCCTCTCAAAAAAGATTTTTCTCATCTTCATCACAGACTTTTAAAACTCTGACTTTCAAAAACTTATATAAAAACTTTCATTTTTACACTTTCTTTCCTTTTTTGATTATTTGCAATTATGCTCAATAATTCAATCCAAAAAGCTATGCTATTTGCAATTTTAGCTTGGATAATTGTACTTATTTCATCAATCTGAGGTATTGAAAAAACTGAAATCAGTGAAGAGAAAATAGCAAAGAAAAACTTGAAATAAATATTAAAATTGTTAATCTATTGTTAGATAATTATTAAACATACAAAAATATGACTGAAAACACAATTTGAGTAAGAGAACTACATTACAACTTCAAAGAAATATCTGATAAAGTAATAAAAAATCAAGAAGAATTTTTAGTTATAAGGAATTCTAAACCAATTTTCAAAATTGTTCCAATAAAAAAGACAGTAAAAAAGAAGTATATTTTACAAGATTTTTCCAAACTAGAATTTGCTTGATGAAAAGATTTGAGTCAAGATATAGATAATCTTATGTACAGATAATATGAAAATATTAGATTCCAATGTTTGGATAGCTTTGTTCAACAAAGAAGATTCTTTGAATAAAAAAGCCTCATATATAATGAAAGAACTCATCAAAAATAACGAAAAAATATTTATTACAGAATACCTAATTCTAGAAATTTCAACAATTTTACTCTTGAAAAATTGAAAAAAACTAGCTGACAATTTTATTAATTTTGTTTATGATAATAGCGATATTGATATTATATATTCTGACAGATATTTTTTTGAAAATACAATCCAATTTTTTACAAAAAATAATTATGAAAAACTATCTTTTGTAGATCAAAGTTTGTTATTGCTAAGCAAAAGTTACCAAATAATAACTTTTGATAAGGAATTAAATAGATTTATAAAAAAGTAAAAACGTCACTGGCCCAAAAAAATTTGTCACAGTTAATTATTATTACAAAGTATCTGCCGTGACAAAATATTATCACTTGCTAGATATTATAGTGACACAATAATGAACATTTTATTTTAATTCGTAATTTTTAATTATTTCTTCCCATGCTAAAAATCTGATTCTTTTGAACTCCACATCTAGCAAAACAAATCCTCAAGGATCTTTTTGAAAATGAAAAATTTCAGATAAAATTTGTTGTAACCTGACCAGACAAACCAATTTGAAGATGACTTGAAATGAAATCATCTGCAGTAAAAGAATTTGCGAGTAAAAACTGAATTAAAATCTTTCAACCTGAAAAAATAAGAAAAAATGTAGAATTTCTTGAAACTATAAAAAATATAGAATGTGATTATTATATTGCTGTTGCTTATGGTAAAATATTACCAGAAGAACTTTTAAGTTTTCCAAAAAAAATGCCTATTAATGTTCATTTCTCAATATTACCAAAATATAGAGGATCTTCACCTATTCAATCTTGTCTTATCAATTGAGATCCAGAAACCTGAGTCACTATAATGAAAATGTCAGCTTGAATGGATGAATGAGACATTATTGATATTTTAAAAATAAAAACTGATAAATTTGAAACTTCAGATTCGCTTTTTGATAAATTCGCCAATATTTCCTGAAAATTCATGATTGAAACTATAGAAAAATATGAAAATGGATTATTAAAACTAATTCCTCAGGATAATGAAAAAGCAACCTATTGCCAAAAAATAGAAAAAGAAAATTGACTTGCAAATTTTAATCAAAGTGCCGAAATTCTTTTTAATTTATGGAAATGACTTACAAGTTGGCCATGAATTTACTCTTTTTTCAATTCCAAAAAAATAATTTTTGAAGAATGTGATTTTAGTTTGGAAAATGCTAATTGAAAAATCTGAGAAGTCATAAAAATCTGAGAAAAAATCTGAATAAAATGTGAAAAATGAGTTTTAATTCTCAAAAAAGTCAAAATAGAATGAAAAAAATGACAAGAAATAAAAAATTTTATAAATTGATATAGAGATATTATCGGCTATAAATTCAATTAATTCATATTTTTAAAATCTCTTGACAAAATAATATAAATTATATAATTTACTTCCAAAGTTCTTATTTACTAAATTTAAAATATATGAAGTACAATTTTTCTAATAATCTTAATAAAGAAGTATATTGATGAGTATGAGCTAAAACAGTTGAAGCTAGAGAATGTGTTTGTGATTTTATGCAATCTATTAGAAGAAAAGTGAGTACTTTATTGGATGGTCAATTATATGTAGGTGAAAAATGAAAAAAGGGTGGCCGTGTAAATCTTTCACCAAATCTAAAATTTTAAAAATTGCAAAAAAATAAAATTGAATATAATATCCTTGCTATAATTTAAGTAAAAACTTTGTCAATCTTACACGAAATAGAATCAAAACTCAATATTGTTGAGGTTGTTTCTCGTTATTTACAGCTAAAAAAGGCTTGAACTAACTACAAATGTAACTGTCCTTTCCATTCAGAAAAGACGCCTTCTTTCGTTGTAAGTCCAACCAAAAATATCGCCTACTGTTTCTGATGTCACAAATGATGATGACCAATAAAATTTATTTCAGAAATTGAAAGAATTCCTTTCAAAGAAGCTGTGCATAAGGCAGCACAAATTGCCTGAATAGAATTAAAAACTGACTATTACAAAGAAATCTGAGAAAACACTTGAGATATTTATGATATCTACAAAATTGCAGAAAATTTTTATCATGAAGAAATTAAAAAACCTGAACACAAAGATAAACTAGAGTATTTATTAAAAAGATGACTATCTAATGAAACTATAAATAAATTCAAACTATGATATGCTCCGCAAAATGATCATTTATACAAAAATCTCATAAACAAATGATTCAAAGAAAAAGATATTATGGAATCTTGAGTTTTTGTGGCTAGATGAAAGGATAAGTTTAACTGACGTATTGTCTTCCCTATCGCCAATTATATGTGAAATGTCGTGGCTTTTACTTGAAGAGTTCTTGATAATAGTTTGCCAAAATATCTCAATTCCCCTGCTTCAAAAATTTTCGATAAAAGTTCAACTCTTTTTGGCTTACATTTAGCAAAACAAGAAATTTCAAAAAAAGATTTTGTAATAATTGTCGAGTGACAAATGGACACGATTGCACTTCATCAAGCTTGATTTACCAATACTATAGCCATTAGCTGAACTGCCTTAACTAAAGAACAAATAAAATTACTCAAAAGACTCACTGCAAATATTTACCTTTGTCTTGATAATGATAATGCCTGAATTGATGCCACTTGTAATACTGATAAAAATAATAATTCAATAACAGTAAGAGATAGTAAACCTGATATAGTTTTAGATAACTTAGTTAATGATAATATAAATATAAAAATAATTGTTTTACCAGAAAATATCAAAGATGCTGATGAATATATAAAATCTTGATGAGATTTTAATATATCAATAGACAATGCATTAGATTATATTTCTTATTATCTAGAAATTTGAAGAAAAAAGTTCAATATAAATACACCTATAGGAAAAAAAGAAATACTGAATGAAATATATGGAAAGTTAATAAAACTTAGTGATTTAATTACTATTGATCATTACATAACTATAACAGCTGAAAAATTGTCAATTAATAAAGATATTTTATACAAAGAATATAATACATATTATAGAATTATAAACAATAAATACAATGAATTAATGAGGGGTTCTAGAGTTTTAGAAAAGCCAAAAATAAGCAAAAATGAATTTAATATTTGAGAACTCATCTGAGCTTACATAAAAAATTATTGATATTTTGACTTGTTTTTTGAAAAATTCGCATATAATCCTACGGACATAGAAAAACTTGACAGTTTTGAAATATTAAAAAAACTGCTTTTAAAGATAGATTTTGACGAAGAAGAAAAAACCCGTCTGAAGGTCGTAGAAATCTTTATAGAAGAAGAAAATCAAGATATCAAAAATGACACAATAAAAGAAAAATTTTTAAACTTTATAAATGCTTTAAACAAAATCTTGTTTGAAATAGAAAAAAAAGAACTAGAAAATCAAATGAAATGAACTTCACAAAAAGAATGAGAAGAGTTATTGATTAAATATTTAGAACTTCTCAAGAAATGAAAAAAATTATGAATAATGAGATAACAACAACCTTATAAATACCCTTTAACAACCCTTAGACCTATGGCAAAAAAGGAAAAGAAAAAAATCAATGAAAATATTGAAGAAGTAAATCTAGATGAACTAATTCTAGAGGATCTTGAAGAGTTAAAAAATCTTTGAATTGATTTAGTAAAAAAACCAAAAAAAGAATCTGAACCAAAAAAACCAAAAAAAGAACCTTTTAAAAAATCTTCAAAAGAAGATGATTTTGTTGATGAAGACAAAGATAGAGATTCTGATGAATTGAGTGAATTTGATGATGATTTTGATGAAATTGATGAGTTTGATGAATTTGAAGATGAGTTTGATGAAGAAGATGAAGAATGAGATAATAAAGATGAAGAATGATGAAAAAGGAAAAGAAATAAATGATTAAAAAGACTTCCTATTGACAGAGACAAAGACAGAAGAAGAGTTTGAAAATGACTTCAAAAATTTATAGATGTGAGTGTGCCAGAAGAATTTCTTGAATGACTTTCTGATAAAGTACAACTTCTTATTAAAAAATGAAAAGCAGAATGAAGAATTACTCATGATGAACTAATGTCATCTTTTCCAAATGCTGAGGATAATCTTGACTTACTTGAAGAAATCTACACAAGACTTTTCAAACTAAACATTGAAATAGTTGATTCGTTTGATAAGAATGAAGTTTTTGATTGAAGCACAAAAAATAATGAAATAGAATTATCAGACATTGCTGATGATTCAGTAAGAATGTATCTAAATGAAATCTGAAGATTTCCACTTATTGATGCCGATGAAGAAATCAGACTTTGAAGACTTATTAAAAAATGAGACCAGGATTCAAGAAGAAGACTTGCAGAAGCCAATCTAAGACTTGTAGTAAGTATTGCTAAGAAATATATCTGAAGATGATTAAGTCTACTTGATCTTATTCAAGAATGAAATGTATGATTATTCAGAGCCGTGGATAAATTTGATCCAGAAAAATGATTCAAATTTTCAACTTATGCAACTTGGTGGATTAGACAATGAGTTACTCGTGCCATTGCTGACCAAGCTCGTACAATCAGGGTACCGGTTCATATGGTAGAAACAATTAACAAATTTACACATACTTTCAGAAGATTAACACAAGAACTTGCTCGTGAACCACTTATGGATGAACTTGCAATCGAGCTTGATATGGATATCAAAAAGGTAAGACAAATAATGAGAATTTCACAAGATATTCTTTCTCTTGACACTCCAGTTTGAAGCGAAGAAGACACAACACTTTGAGATTTTGTAGAAGATGACAAATATCCTACTCCCGATAAAGCTGCCAATCTTTCACTTCTAAAAAGAAATCTTTACGAAATGCTTGATTTCCTTACTCCTCGTGAAAGAAAAATCATCATTATGAGATTCTGACTTGATGGATGAGAAATTCACACACTTGAAGAAGTGTGAAAAGAATTCTGAGTTACTCGTGAAAGAGTAAGACAAATCGAAGCCAAAACTCTGGAGAAATTAAAAACTCATCCTTCAGCTGATAAAATTAGATTTTTTGACTAAAATATGTTTAAAATCCCAATTTGAAACCTAATATGAGCCCATACCTGAGAAACAAAAGATCTGGAATTTTCATCCGAAATTCCAGATTGATTTTTTTATGATTTAAAGATTATTTGAGAACTCAATATAAAAATAAGATTAATTAGAGTTGAATGAGCCATTGAAGTCATGATTAATGAACTCAAAGCTATGGTTGAATATGAAAATGAAGTGAAAAATATTTTAATCAGAAATATTCCCAGAACTTTCAAAGAAAGACTTTCATCAAACGATCCTGATGACATAAAAGCTATAGATATTAGAAATAGTAAAATTGATTTAAAAGAAGTTGTGAGAGAAGAAATATTAATAGAAATAGTTTAAAAGAATTTTAAATAAAATTTTCTTTAAATTTGAATTTATTAAAATTTTAATACAATTAAAGAGTTGATTAATAGTTTTTAATTTTTAGAAAAATATAAATTTAATGCCTGTTAACTTTAATAATGATTTTTTAGTAAAGTTAAAATATTTTTTTATTTCTTAATTATTTTTTATGTATAAAACATAAAATACAAATACTTTTTTAATTTATTCTTGAACTAATTCACTTTTTTTATTTTTAATTTCATTTCCATGTTTAATCATAATATAAAAAACAACAAATATTGATTTACTTTAATTGAATTAATTGTTGTAATAACAATTTTATTAGTATTAGGAACAATAGCTTTTATTGGCACTAAGAGCTATTTAATGAATGCTCGTGATGGCGTTAGAGTAACTGATATGACAAGTATATCTAAATGATTAGAAACATATCTTGTAAATAATGACACATTACCACTTCCAGAAGATTATGTGGAATTTAGAGAAAATAGCATTGATACGATTGTTTATCAATGATACGTAGGAACCAGCATATTACATTTGCTCAATATATCCAATTGATGATATGATCCAGTTAATAATGATAGATATTTTTATTCTCTAAATAGTACAAAACAAAGATATGAAATACTATGATTTGCTGAGGTAGGAAAAAGCATGTCCTATCTTAGAAATCCTGAGACTTTTTCATTATTTGATAAAGCTTTTGCAAGTGATTTTAGTAAAAGATTCTGATTAATCAGATGAGATTATGTGTGAATATTTATGTTAAATGATGGTACCAATACTGTTGTAGATAAAAACACCTTCAATACTTGAGTGATAAATTTATCTAATACATGAACTTTATTTAAAGTAATATTTTTGGACAATAATAGTATGTGATCAAATGTAATTGGTTCTTGAACGAGTCTTATAGATAATATTAAAAGGCTTAAAAATACTATTTATCCACCGGATGATCCTTGGATGGCTCAAGATTATAATTGTAATAAACCTGTTGTAACAATATGAACTCAGGTATGGGCTTGATGTAATAGTACTCTAGGAGCAAGCATAAAATATATTTGAGCATGTAAGGATTATAATTGATCTTCAACTTCAAGTACCGATTGTCAATCTGCTACAGCCAAAGAAAATCGGAGTTGAATAAACACTTCTGCTTACTGATATTCTGCATCTGGTTGAATATCTGATAATATATACTGATGATTATATGACCGGTATACAATAAATAGTAATTGTATATGAACATGATTAGCCCATACATGATTACCTACTAGTGCATGTCCTTGTCCTGTTGGATGGCATATACCATCTAGTGACGAGTGGCTTGCCCTTGAAGCAAATTTAGCATCTTATGATATATGATGGAAATCTATCAATCCTAATTCTTTAAAAAATAAGTTGTGACTAACATTAGCGGGACATTATGACCCTAATATATCGTTAATTGAATCTATTAAATTTGAAAATCGTGGTCAATATGGTGGTTATTTGGTTAGTTCTACTTGATTTACTACTAGTTTTGGTTACAATACTGTTTTTTGATTTATAAATTTCAATACTTCTACCTCTAAAACAACTGGTTCAGTTATTATGCATAATGGTTGGTCTGTTCGCTGTCTTAAAAATAAATAAAAGGGGTGGTGATTAGGAAATATTATTTCAAGGCTTTGTATGTTACATAACTTACAGACATTTTTTAATTAAAATTTGGAGATTAAAACTAAATAGATATAATTGTTGGTGAGCTTCTTTGAATTGGTGTCTGTAATATATGTTTTCGTATACTATGTGCCCTAATAATTACAAGAAAGCTTGTAATTTATTTTTTTATTATTTTTTATAATGGATACTGCTACTGCTAATAACAAACTTTTTATAGGTGGATTACCTTGGGAACTAAGAGGTAAAGACTTAAGAGAAATGTTTGCTGACTTCGGTGAAATCGTTGATGCTACTGTTATCTTAGATAGAGATACTGGTAGAAGCAAAGGTTTTGGTTTCGTTACTTTTGTTGATGTAGAAAGCGCAACTGCTGCTTTAGATGCTGCTAACGGAAAAGAAGTTGATGGAAGAAAAATCGTAGTAAGCTACGCTCAAGAAAGAAAAGAAGGAGAAAGAAAAACTTTTCAAAAAAGATATTAATATATCAATTAAAAATCTCGTAGGCTTTAAACCTACGAGATTTTTTTAGTTTTAAAATAAAAAGATCTACACAATAGAAAAAGTATGTGACCAAGTAAATAAAAATGGGATATATACCATAATTTACTTTTTTAGCATATCCTTATTAATCTCATTTTCCTGATAAAGTTCTGGCTATAACAGTAAAAATTTCTCATCTAGTAATATTTGCACTTGGTCTAAATGAAGCAGAATCTTTAATCCACCATTTTTCAACAAAAGCGTTTAAATAACCATAATAATCGGCATTTTTATCAATATCCTTAAAAGAAGTCTGATAATCCAATTTTGGTTGAATATAAAGAGCTCTTGCTAATATAAGAACCATTTCAGCTCTAGTAAGTTTATCTTTAATTCTAAAATTATCAGCTTTTTTAAAAACATTTTTCTCTACAAGAGGAGTTATATAATCACAAAATCCTCAATCTTTTGTAACATCTTTAAAAAAACTTTCATCACATCTAAAATAGATATTATCACTATTAAAAGTATTAAAAAGACCAAAAACTATTTTTGCCATTTCTCATCTAGTAACATTATCATGCAATCTATATCATTCCCTTTTGTCACTAACTTTAATAATTCATTTCTCCGCCAAAAAATCGGCATTTTCCCAAAATTCATCTTTTTGTTGAGCAGTAGTTGCTCATACAGAATATAATGAAGATGCAGATATAATAATAAAAGACAGAAATATTGATATAATTTTTTTCATAATAAAAAAGTTAAAAAATAATACCCTTGAAGTTTAGGTGATTTCAAAAAAAAAGCAAACAAAAATTGAGACTGTAAAAAATTTTGTATAAGTACTGAAGTTAGGCAATAAATATATTTAACTTTTTTTAACCTTTAACAATTAATTTTTACACTTATGGAACTTAACCTTAGGCCAAATTATATGAAAGATATATACAATGAAATAATTATAAGATTTTCTTAAATGAGTTAATGACCAGCAAAGATAGAAAAAATGCTTCAATCAGAAATAAAAGAACATTTGTGACATGAAAAAACACTATAAATCAAAAATCTCATTCTTAATATTAGAGTGAGATTTTTGATTTAGTTACTATTTGGTTGCGGAGGTGGGAATCGAACCTACGACCTTCAGGTTATGAGCCTGACGAGATACCACTTCTCTACTCCGCGATAAATATATCATAGCAGGAGAGATTATATTATTAAGCTCTTCTTTGTCAAATTTTATTTAGATGATTAAAAAATTATAGCAATTCTTCTCATCCTTAATAACAAAATTAAGTTATTCCAGCCATCCATTTTTTCTATTGTGCCTATAATTTACTTGAGATAATATAATTCTCCAATCGAATCAAGAGAGGATTATATTGCTACAATTATAAAAGACTGTATAAAGATATTATAATGAATCTATTTTAATTAGAAATTCAGTGGTAAAGTAAAATACATTAGCTTAATCCTATATTAAAGAACATCTGAACAACTACTTTCTATAAAAAATAATCTTTTTGTTAATTTTTCTCTACTTCAAACAATCCAATTCCAAATAGGTATCAATGCTAATCTGCCACATAAATTCATCAACATGGGAAACTAGGATCATGGCTCATTGGAATTCATCGAGGGCTTCGGCGATTACTGGGATGTGGCGGAAGTTGATGTGGTTGGTTGGTTCGTCTAGGATGAGTAATCATGGTTGCATAAGGACAAGTCAGCAAAATGCTACGAGTCATTTTTGTCATTCGGAGATATCTCAGACTCTGGATTTCATGACATCTCAGGTGATGAGAAATCCTGCGGCTGTTGAGCGAAGTTCTTGTTCGGTCATGTTTGGTCCAGCTTGGGCTCTGAGTTGATCGTAGACAGTGGCATTGAAATCTAGGTTGGAAAAATCTTGGCGGTAGTATCAGATTTTTACTCATGGTGAAACTTTGGATCCGATTGCTCTTTCATTTGCGATGCTTTCAAGTAGTGTACTTTTACCAATTCAGTTTGGTCAAGATAGAAGTAGATGATTTCATTTTCTGAGGCTAATGTCAGCTTTTTTGACGATTGGTTCGTGGTCGATAATTACAGAAACGGCGTCTATTTTGAGTATTTCTCATGAAAGATCTTCTTGGACCGGGATTGTAAAAGCTCTGATGGTTTTGTCTTCTTTTCTAACGTCGACCATTTCTTCTTCTAATTCTTCTGCAGCTTCTCTCATTTTTTTGGCAACCAGACGAAGTTTTCATCATTTGTGGGCAAAAACTCCGGCTTGTTCTTTTTTGGCTTGGGCTTGTTTTATCATTTGGGAATTTTTCATGTTTTCCCTTTCGATACGAGCTTTGATCTGGTCAACTACGTTGTAATAATTACCAACATATTGCTCGACAACTTTTGTAAAAACATCAAGATAAAGCACTCAATCCGTGAATGAATTGAGAAATTCTGCGTCATGCGAAATTACAATTACAGTTTTTTTGTACTCTTTTATAAAATCTTCAAGGTGATAAATCCCGTCTTTATCAAGATTGTTAGTCGGCTCATCAAGAAGCAAAATATCTGGATTCTGAATAAGCGCAGCAGCAAGAAGCAGACGCGCTTGTTGCCCTCCTGAAAATGATTTTACAATCCTATCAAGTGGCGCATACAAATTCACAACTTCAAGTATTTCGGCGATTTTTTTATCTATATTGTAGGCAGTTTTGTCTTTGTAATACTTGTTGAAAAAAGCTTGAATTGTGAGATCCTTGTCTTCTTGTTGCATTACTTGAAAAGCCGTTGCGATAGTCATATCTTTATCGATGTGTATTTTACCTTTTTTAGGTACGAGATCTCCTGTAATCATTTTAAAAATTGTGCTTTTTCCTGCTCCGTTTTGTCCCATTATCGTGATTTTTGAACCTTTTCTCACTGAAAAACTAACATCAGTCAAAATAGGTTTTAGCGGAAGATATTCAAAAAAAACGTCTTCAAATCTAATTACTGTTTCATTCGTAGCCATAAATTTATATTTATAAAATATTGCGTGAGAATGATATAGAAAAAAGGGGATTTGTAAAATTTAAGTTTTGAGGGAATTTTGAATTTGCATTTTTAAAAAAGTTAATATACTATAGTTTATAGTAAACCATAAACTATAAACTATGAAAACAGATACTAAAGAAAAAATTCTTAAATATATTGTCATAAATAAGCCAGTATTGATTAATGATTTGGTAAAATATTTTGGATTTTCCAATCAAATTATTCATAGACATATAAAATCTCTTGTTGATGAAAATAAAATATATAAGGTTGGAACTCCTCCAAAAGTATACTACTTTCCTTTTATTGAAAGTAAAACTAAGGCTATCAAAATTGATTACAATGACAACAAATTTTTACTTGATAATTTTATTGAATTCACGCCAGATTGAAAAATGCTTTATTGAATAGATTGATTTGATTATTGGTGTCAAAAAAGATGACTTGATACAAAAAAAGAAATGCAAATCTACAAAAATACTTTGGATAAATATAATGGACTCAAGAACAAGTTTTGACTTATAGATGGCATACAAAAGATGAGGAATATTTTTGATAAAGTGTATCTTGATGAAATTTATTACATAGATTTTTATTCAATAGAAAAATATTGAAAAACACTTCTTTGAAATCTTGTATTTTATGGTAAACAAAACCCTGACAAAGAAATAATTTCCAAAATTATAGATTTTATAAAATTGCCTATTTTTAATTTGATAGTAAATTGAAACATTGAGGGTTTTGCTTTTATTCCACCTTCAATCAAAAGAAAAGTTCAAATACTTGATGAAATAAAAAAATGACTAAATATCAAACTAGATGAACTAAAACTACTAAAAATATTTAAAGACAAAATAGTTTCCCAAAAATCACTTTCAAAAAAAGAAGACAGAATAATAAACGCTCAGGATACAATTTTTATCTGAAATAGAGAATTTTCATCCAATAAAATTCTTCTTATTGATGATGCTGTATGATCTTGAGCAACCCTAAATGAAACAGCAAAAAAAATAAAAGAAACTTGAGTTAGTAAATACGTGGTATGAATTGCTATTGTATGAAGTTATAAAGGTTTTGAAGTTATAAATGAGATTTAAGTAAAATTATTCTAGAATTAAAACTTTAAGATAAAAGGTATTGCAATCAAAACAATACCAACAATGCAAAGAATCCAAATATTATTGGTAAAATAAGGATAAACACAAAGGGCAATTCCACTCAACATCGGAACTACCATTTGTTGTTTTTTTCCATAGGCAAAATATCCCATTCAGAATGCTCCTGCAATTACTGCAATAATAAGAGTATTAGTATCTATTTGAAATAAACTTGTATCCATGTATATTGGGGGTAAATATTAATTTTCTAATTATATGTGTTTATCAAAAATCAAAAAATATATTGTATTTGAGTTTTGATTTCTTTAATCTATAATGTGAGAAATTAATCCATAACAAAAAAATATGACAACAGCTAAAGCATATGCGGCTTATAAAGCCTGAGAACCTTTGAAACCTTTTACTTTTGAGCGTCGTGAAATATGACCTAGAGATGTAAAAATCGATATTTTGTACTGCTGAATTTGTCACTCCGACATTCACACCGTGAGGGACGAATGGTGAAAAATGGAATATCCTTTAGTCCCAGGCCACGAAATAGTTGGTCGCGTAGCTGAGGTTGGAAATGAAGTTGCCTCTTTTAAAACTGGCGATCTTGCGGGAATAGGTTGCATGGTGGATTCTTGCGGAGTTTGTCCAGATTGTAAAGATGGTTTTGAAAATAATTGTGATAAGGGTTGTGTTTGGACTTACTGAAGCATTGGCAAGGACGGACAAATGACTCAATGATGATATTCCAATATCATTGTTTGTGACGAACATTTTGTATTAAAAATTTCTGATAAATTGTCGCTTTCAGGTGTTGCACCGCTTCTTTGTGCCGGAATAACAACTTATTCACCGCTCAAACACTGGAAAATTTGACCAAATCATAAAATCGCAGTCCTTGGACTTGGCGGACTTTGACATATGGCCGTAAAATTTGCCGTTGCTTTTGGTGCCGATGTTACAGTCCTCAGCACTTCTCCCCAAAAAGAAGTCAGCGCCAAAGAACTCTGAGCACACCATTTTTATAATACCAAGGATCCTTCACAAATTACTTCGTTATCAAAAAACTTTGATTTTATTGTCGATACAGTTTCTGTACCACACAACTATGACAACTACCTCCAGATGCTCAAAAGAAACGGTGCTCTAATCTGTGTCTGACTCCCTACAGAACCAGTCAAAGTCAGCGCTTTTTCACTCGTTTCCTGAAACAAAACCATCACAGGTTCCTGAATCTGATGAATCCCTGAAACCCAAGAAATGCTCGATTTTTGTGCCGAGCATGACATAGTTTCTGATGTTGAAATAATCTCTGCGGATTATATTAACGAAGCTTATGAAAGGGTTATTAAGGGTGATGTGAAGTATAGGTTTGTGGTGGATATGGTAAAACCTTAGATATTATTTCCTCAATCAACTAAAATATTTTGTCATGTGATCATCAATGACTCATCTGAAGCTAAAAATAAGACAACTTTTGCTATTTCTTCAGGATTAATAAGCCTTTTGTGAGGACTTGACGAAATTACTTGTTTTAATTCTTCTTCTGGAGCACAAAGCCAATATCAAGAATTTGTGGCTCATGGAGAAATTGCATTTGCTCTTCAAAATGGATTTAATAATTTTGCATATGCCTGAGTTATGCTTATTACTCAGGCTTTTGAGGTTGCATAAGCAATTTCATCAAAATTTCATGAAATAGAATAACGAGAAGAAATATTCACAATAATACCATTTTTCTGTTTTTGAAAAATTTCAGTTGCATACTTTGATGTATTCATAACAGATATCAAATTTTGTTTTAAAGTCTTTTCCCATATATCAGATGTGCCATTCCATTCATCTCATTCAATATATCATCAAGCATTATTAACCAATATATCTAATCTTCAATATTCCTTGATAACCTTTTCTATCATTTCTTTGACTTGTATTTCTTGAGAAACATCACATTTTAAAATTATTCAATCAGAAATTTTATTAATTTCATTTAAGGTTTCTTTTGCTTCTTTTTCAGAATTAAGATAGTTTATAACTACTCTGGCTCATCATTGAGCAAACAATAATCATATAGATTTACCTATTCCTTTTGCTGATCATGTAACCAAAACAACTTTATCTTTAAATTTTAAATCATTTCTCATAATTATTTATTATAATTAGTTAAATTAAAATATTTTTTCTATTTTTCACCTCTTCACTATCATCATTACTCCATCATCTGAATCCAAAGGTAATATATTGTATTCTATCACCTTCTTCTCAATATACTCATAAAGTGAAAGCATTTTATCTTTGAATTTGATAACGTCATCAATAATAACAAATCCTCACTTCTTGAGTTTTGGCCGACTAAGATCAAGAAAATCCATAGATCTTCTTTTCATTCAATCTATAAAAATAAAATCAAAAAAATCATCTTGAAATGTTGGAATATAATCAAGCGCATTTGCATTCACAAGCTCAGTATAATCACTCAATCAAACCTGAAAAATATTCTTACGAGCTTGATTATGAGAATTAGCCGAAAATTCAATACTCACGACTTTCCCACTATTTTTCTTGCAAGCCAAAGCCAAATTAATGGTAGAATACCCATTAGCCGTGCCAATCTCAAGTACATTTTTTGCTCAAGAAATAGCAATCAAATCCTGCAAAAACTTCGCACTGGTTTCTGATATGTTTGGTATTTCATTATCTATGCCATATTCTTTGAGCTCTTTCAGAAACTTTTTTATTTCAATTTCAGTCATATATTAAGTAAAAAATAATACAAAAGATTATAAACAAAACCAAAAAAATTCCTAGACAAAAATTGTCTAGGAATTTTTTTGGTAAATATTATTAAAGATTTTAGTTAAATATTTTATTTGATATCAATACCTAATGCTTCTAGTGATTTTTCTAGGCTTACTTTTTGCTCTGGTGTTAATGTATCTACGGTACACATAGCATCAAACTCGCTCCTTGAAATAATACCTTTAGCTGAAGCACTATTTTTAGCTATTAAAAATAGTTTTTCTCATATTTTTATAGTTTTATCTTTGTCAAGGTCATAATCAATTTTTTTACCACCTAAATCAAATTCTGTTTTCTTAACCTCTTCTTTTGTTTCTGGAACTGTTTCTGAAGATGTACCAGTAGACTTTTTGAAAGGTATTCTAGTTCTATCTACTTCACTACTCGGTAAACCTAAAATTCATTTGTTTGGCTCCTTAGCAATTCTATTTAACTCTAACAATCTATCTCTTAGGTCTGTTTGATTACTTGCACTATTTATTTTTCATATCAATTCAGTTGCTTTAGCATCATTACTAAATGCCCCATTATTTCTTAAATCTTCCAACCTAAAGTTCAAAGCCTTTTTATAAGCATCTTGAGTTACAAATTGTTGGTCTGTTCACTTTCATAATACATCATGAAATGTGCTAAGAGAATCGCTTAAACCCTGTGTTGTTTTAGTAACAGTATCTAGCATTGCCTTAGTGTCAGGATCCATATTAAACACAGTTTGTATTTTTTTTCAAAGTCAGTCATTAAACCTGTTTTGATCTATGGTTTGTAATGTTGAACTCATAGTATTTGGTATTTTTGTTAAAGAGTTCATAGATATAGATCAGGCACCTGGAATTGGTAGAGGGGCATATTTTGGTAAGCTTCATATAAGTTTTCACATACCTGATCAGAAATCATCAATTTCCTTCACGGCTTTTCCTGTAATTTCATTGCTTTTTAGGGCTGCCATAACTGTAATCCATAAAAGTATAAGTGCAATAATACATATTATCAATGATTGAATAAAATCCAGTCATACTCATATTAATCAACCAGTAATATCTCCAAGATCATCTTTTGCTCAATTTCATTTCATTGTGAAAGTTATTCATGGTTCATTAAACTTGAAATTTTTATCTCAATTTGTTCAAGTACTATAAGAAACAATGTTAGAATTCATCCCTGGAGGAGAGTCTTTAATACCACTAACAGCAATTGTTATAAACATAAATGAAAAAGCCAAAGCTGCAGAAACATAAACAGGAACCATTGCTAATCATAAAAAACTTTTGAAAGAAATATATTTTGAAAGTCATCAAGAATCATTTCATAATGGAAGTTTTCAATTAAAGAAGTAAGTAAGTGCAAAAATTGGAGAAAAAATAGCATAAATCCACAATATTATAGCTCTTGTTACTAATGCTAATGCAAGAGCAACCATCAAGGCTACAAAAATTATAAAAAACAACATCCATACAACAACATGAATAATGGTATCTGTTCAGGTTTGAAGGTATCCAATTATACTTTGTTCTATTTTTTGTCACATATCATGAAATCAAAATACTCAATATGTGTAAGATAAAAGAATGTTATATGCAGAAGATCATTGTAGTGTTGATTTTATACTTTTACAACCAGAAGGATTATTGTCACAATCAGTATATCAATATAAATTTTGATATTTATTTTTTCAATCAGACTGACCATTCCTATCCTTTAATTGTCTTCATCATACATCATATCATCATGATCAATAATAAATAAATTCCGATGGAATAACTGGTTTATCTAGAAGTGCTGTATATTTGGAATCACTCGAAGATAAAGATTCGATGGCTTCTTTTGGTAATTGTAATAATGCAGCGCTCATTAATGATGAGATAGATATTATTACACTGATTAAAAACCATGTAAGTGGAACCATAATTAATGATACTACTAGTCTTGGTATTGCAGTTTTAATAGCAAAACTATCTTTTCCTTCTGTAAATATATTATAAACTCATATTCAGATAATAAGCAATGCAAATATTATATAAACCATATTAAAAATAAAAATCCAGAGTGTATGTAACATTGGTCTAAGACCAATAAAGTCTCAAAATGTCCAATCTGGACTCAAAAGCCATCATATTAATAATATTAATGGTGCTAGTAAAAGATTCATTATCTTAACTACAACATCAAGCGAATCAAGTATTGTTCAAAAAACCTTATTTTCTTTTCAATTAATAAGTTTCTGATTAAATAGAGTAAAAGGATCTCATTTATCATTAATAAATTCCAAATCAGAATACACACTATAAAAAATGATTTTTTCTGAAGTCGTATTTTTAATCTCTAAGGTAGTGTTATCTATGGACCAATTAAATGTAAGTTTGTCTCAATTTGGAGTAGCTCAAGCTTTAATTTTTGCTATAATAATACCTCTACTTACATCTGTAGGTGGTGCTGTAAATTTCATTTTATTATATGAATTGGGTCAGATAGAAAAATAATCACTTCAATTTCATAATGGTTCTTCTATTTTATAGGTATTGCTTGAATTATCTCAATTTGATCTAACAAGTGTAACTGTAGATTTGGATCAGTTTGCAAAAGTAACATTACATAATAAATCTCACACAAAAACTTGATCGATTCATGAAACCGTGATACTTCAAACTTTATATTTATAATCAGTTGTGGGGCTTCTTCTTGTTTGTAATGTATCAGAAGGAGCAATTGGACTTCCATCTGAAGGAGTTTTAAAATTTAATTGAGTTGCACATTCGACACTTTTTTCATTGTTACTATAAATAACACTTATTTTTCATCATTGAACTGCAATGGTTTTATTACATTGTATATCAACAATTTCTTTATTAAACAAAAATATATATGGTTCATTATTATATACAACCATATTTCAATATCAGTCTCAAATAGTGTTTGATATCATTTTCGCAGGCTCCATATATAATTCATTTTTTACATCTGTACATGATTTTACTTCTTCGTTTGTTTCTCCTGCAAAAGAAAAATTAACAGACAGTGAAAAAAATATAATTCACAAAGTAATCTGTAAAATATTTTTGCTAACTTTAAACATAAAATATCATTTTTAGTATTAATTCCTCATAAGAATATCATATATTTTTATTAATGTAAAATTTAAGAAGCTCTTTTTCTCTCAAATAAAAATATAATATAGAAGGCTACAACATTAATTTAAATAGCAAAAATCCGTTAAAAATTAACGGATTTTATGTTTTTAAAGTCTGGCATCAATCTCTTAGTTGCTTTCAGCTTTGTACTGACTCTCTGTCTCAATCAGTTTTAACTCTTTTATTATACTTGTTCAAGTACTTGGCAAAACTACTTTTACATTTTTTACTAGTGCATCTTTATTGTTTATAAGAGCATCTAAAATCTGTTTGTTGTATTCATTTAGAATTGTATAAGATCTGATAAATCTTCAAGTAAATACCAAATATATATTAGCATAAGTATTTTTTTCTTTTTCTTCAATATAGGTTGCAAAATTTTCCTCGGTTTTATCATAGTCTAGATTTTTGTAAGCGGAAACCAAATCTGTTTTTAAGGTATTAATTTTTAGATTTGAATAATTCACAGTTCATTGCAATTCCGCAGATTGTGCCTTAAGAACCTGTATTCTCTCATCTGTATTTGTATATCTATATTCAAGTTGATCTATAAAACTTGAGAGCATTGCTTCTCTATCAATCGAACTATCTAAAAGGCTATTAATATCAGTCTTTAATACGTTAAGATATTCATTAATGGCAACCATATTTGAAGAAATGAATTGTTTTCTTCATACTCACTTATCTCATATAATACTTGATATAGAAAGAACTTCTTGAGTCAAATTTACAGGAATATCTTGTGTGTCTTTCAGTCTTGTTCAAACATTTAATGATATTGCAACACCAGAAGTTCACAAAAAAGATTCTCCAGCCTTTTTGAATCTTAGATCATTTCATGCTGAAGCTTCAAGTTTATCAAATCAATAAATGTAAACAAAAATGAAATTTACAAATACTGAAAGAAGTATTCCAAGTAGCAAGACTTTTTTTACAAAATCCTTGATTTCCAATCCTAAACGCATAAAATGCAACTTAATAAATATTGAATTTAGCTAATGATAACACAATTTAGTTAAATTTGCAAAAAAATAATATAGAAAGATTAAAAAACTATGGATTGTCACAAATAATGAAAAAAAACGTATTAAAACATGTATGAATAAAACATTATTGTGTGTTCCATTATTACAAAATTGAAAAAATCGTAGTTACCATAATCTTTAATAATTTTGTTTATTAATTATAAGAAAAATGAAAAATACAGCCAAATTACTCTTGTTAACAATAATTGTATATTCACTTCTACCAACACTCAATCTGATAAAGTTTGAAAAAAAATACACTTACGAGCAAGAATCACAAGAAATAAATCTAAAACAACAAAAAGTTTATAAAGATGTTTCTGCAAATAATAACACACTTAGTCCTGATTATAATAGGTTTGAATCAAATCTTTCTTTTAGTTCTGCGAAAGATATGATAACTTTCAAAGTTGAAAAAGAATTTGAAATAGACAATGAAAATGATATTCAAATAAAAGTGACTCAAAATTGAAAAAGTATTATCACAAAACTAGATATAAATGCTATGGATTGAGAAAATGCCTATTATTACACTGAACCAATTTTTATAAAAAGTACAAAAGATATAAACTATGAAATCTTAACTGCAAAAAATATTGAAATTAATGCCATCATCGCCGAATGACTTGATACAAAAAGTTTTAATTATAAAGTTGTATTGGACAATAACATAGAACCCGCAAATTGAGAAGAAAATATAGTTTCAAGGAGTGATTGGTGAGCTGATGAAGAATTGAGATATGAAGATTCTAAAATATGGAAAAGTATTTTGGCAAAACAAGGCACTTCTACAGGAACAAAAGATGAACGGCAAAATGAAATCATTAATACCATGAATGGAATTTATAATGGTATAACTGAATGAGATAAGTCTTGACCTACAAATGCTCGGTTACAAATAAAAGCAAAATCAAAAGAATTAGAAGCTATATTTACAAAAAATAATGTTAGTTGGAAAACAAAATATATGAATTCTATTGTGGCTAGTTTGAAAGCAAAACTTATAAACAAACATTTACAAATCAATTTTGCAGATGAACTACCCGTAAAAACAATAAAAGAACAAAATTGAAGACCTCTTGCACGGAATATTGACAAGATAAAATACCCAAAAAAAATTGTAATACATCATACAGATAGCAATCTTGACTGAACAAAAGATGATACCGTTTATATAAGATGAATTTATTATTATCATGCTATCACATTATGACGGTGAGACATCGGTTACAATTATATAATATGACAAAGAGGAAAAATTTATGAATGAAGAGCTTGATGAGATTATGTGGTTTGAGCACATGCTTCTTATAATAATAGAGTTGCTGTTTGAATAAGTATTCTTTGAAATTATGAAAATGATAAATTAGTGGCAGACCAAGAAAATTGAATAAATAATGCAATTAAATTTTTATCAACAAAATATTGAATAAATATCAGTTGATCTTCAATGTCACACAAAGAATGTCTTGCAAATGAAAACTGTTTGATGAAAGACTATAATTCCCAAAATTTATCTTGACACAAAGATGTGTGATATACAGCATGTCCTTGAAAAAATATCTACAATGAATTGGAAGATTTTAGAAAAAATGCTAGTTATAGTGCCAATTTATCTCCAGTTGAAAATCCTGAGATAAATTCAATAAATACAATAAAACAAGAAACTGTAAATCCGATTGTTTCAAAGTGACCCACAATAAAAATAAAATTGTCTTATCCTCAAAATAGTATAAAAATAAAATCTTTTTTTGCTGATAGAATTACTTATCTTTCGTTATTAAAAATCCAAAATGCAAAAGTTTCTTGAAAATTTGAATATAATTTTGAAACTGCGGGTAAAGATAAGATAGCTCTTATAGTATGAAAAAAAAGAGTAGAAATATCTTGAAAAATAAAAATAACTGCGGACGTGCTCGAAATTCCTAGTTGGTCAAGAATTCCTTCTTGGGATACAGAAAAAAAATACAATGATAACAAATTTAGATCCAGCATTATTCTTTACAATGATAACTGAACTCTTGTTGTGCTAAATGAAATATTAATGGAAGATTATCTAAAATGACTTTGAGAAGTCTGAAATACAGATAGTCCAGAAAAGGCAAAAACCATATTAACAGCAGCCAGAACATACGCTTTGTTTTATACTGATGTAAAAAATAGAAAATTTCCAGGTGCATACTATGATTGATCAGATAGTCCAGATGTTTTCCAAAAATATCTTTGATATTCACTAGAACTTAGAAACACAAAAGTAAACAAACTTGTAGATGAAACAAATTGAATGATTATAACTTTATCCTGACAAATAATAAAGCCTTGGTATTTTAACCAGAGTAATTGAACAACAAAATCTTTTGTTGAATATTGTAAAGCAAATAAAATTTCTTCGGATTGCGAAAATAATATACAAGCAAAATATCTAAAAAGTGTAGTTGATCCGGCTGGATGAACAGAATTCAAATGACACGGAGTCGGTATAAGCTGAGCCTGAGCTGAAAAAATGGCACAAGATTGAAAAAAATATGATGAAATAATTAAGTATTTTTTAACTTGAGTGAATTTAAAAAAACTATATTAAATAACAAAATAAAATAAGTGTGGTTAGATAAAAAAAGTGATTTTCAACAATATATAAATCAATCAGAGATAGGTGATAAAAACATTTGAGTAAAAACAAATTGTTTTATTGTGTGATCAAAAGAACAATTTAAATCAATTCATACACTACTATGATCATGTGTTTGATTTTGCTGATATCATAAACAAACTTGAATATGATTTGTAGTGCACATTTTTTCAAAAATTAATGAAAAAGAGAATGTTGAAATTTTATGAAAAATTATAAAAGAATTGGAACAAGTTTTAAAAAATGATTTTGAACTTAATTTTAATGACTTGGAGTTGTTTATTTGATATAGAGACAAACTTCTTATGTATCAAGTTTATTGATGAGAAAATATAAAAAAAAGTCAAAAATTGATAATAGAAACCATAAAACAGATTACTAAACAAAATAATATAAAAGAAATTATCTTGTGAGACCGAAGCATAAAATTATGCTTAAATCTCATAAACTGAAAAGTTTCTGCTGTTCTAAAAAGCAATTCTTATTAAATATTAATTTATTTTTGATGAACACTATAATATTTATAATGGTTTTTCTTGTTTGAACAGGTGCAATTTCATTTGCTCCTCGGGTTCCTACAAAAAAAAAGGACTTAGAAAGAGTTATAAAACTGGCAAATCCTAATAAAAATGATATTTTCTATGATTTATGATGTGGAGATTGAAGATTGGTTTTTTGTTTTGCAGAAAAATGAATTAAATCTTTTTGATTTGAAATATCGCCATTTTTTTATTTATTTTGTCAGATAAAAAAGTTTTTAACTTGAAACAAAAATGCTCATTTTAAATTTAAAAGTTTTTATAGTACAAATATAAATGAGGCTTCCATAATATTTATGTTCTGAACAGATAATACAATTAATACCAAAAAACTTGAAGAAAAAATAAAGAAAGGATTAAAACCTTGAACAAAAATAATATCTTATGTTTCCTCGATAGAATGGTTGAAACCAATAAAAATAGATAAACCAAACAAAAATGAACTTTCAATTTATCTGTATGAAATCTAAAAATTTTTGAAATAAAAGAAAAGTATGTAGAATGAGAAAAATAATCGTCCATTGTGAAGAACCCTGGGAATGAAAATTTTCATTCCCTACAATTTCTTTTTAAATTTCTAATTTTTAAATGCTATGTTCTGCCCAAAGTGTAAATCATATGAGACAAAAGTAATTGATTCAAGATTGACTGAAGACTGACAGACAATCAGAAGAAGAAGAGAATGTGAAAAATGTAATTTTAGATTTACAACTTTTGAAAGGAAAGAATTTGTGAATTTTTTGGTTATAAAAAATAGTTGAATCAAGGAACTTTATGACCAAACTAAACTAAAAAGAAGTATTCTAAAAGCTTTTAATAAAAGAAATATCGACGAAATAAAAATTGAACAAATGATTGGCGAACTTGAGAATGATTGGGCATCAAATACAAAATGAATTACTGCAAAAAGAATCGGAAGAGATATACTCAATAAATTGAAAAATATTGACGAAGTGGCTTTTATAAGATTTGCTTCAATATACAAAAATTTTGAAACTGCCAAAGATTTTATGGACTTTATAAAAAATGAATTTGAGTAAAAAAACTTTCGTCATTGCGAGGAGTGATGGTGATGTGGCAATCTATAGAGCTACTGCGGTTTGGACAATGGATTGCCACGTCGTACCTCCTCGCAATGACGAACAACTATAACTTTTAAATTATTGTATTTTTGATTCTTGTTTCATAATTCCTTCCCGCAAAATACTTTCTACTTTTACCTTTTAACTTTCAGCTAACCCATGCAACGTTTTTATTTTGATAAAATTTTGGTTTGAGAACTTGCTCATAAAAAAATCTTGGAAATTAAAGATAGAGATTTTTTACATCAAATTTCTCATGTTATGAGATCTAGAGTTTGAGAAAAAATAATAATATTCAATTCTGATAGTTTTGAATATATTTATGAAATTGTTTCCATATCATCAAAAATGATTTCTCTGAATTTAGTAGAAAGTTTGAAAAATATTTGTGATCCAGAAATTGAAATCAATTTGTACCAAGCTTTGCCAAATAAATATGAAAAAATTGAATATGTAATCCAAAAATGAACAGAGGTTTGAATTTCAAATTTTGTATTTTTTAGTTCTGAAAGAAGCCAGAAATTAGCTATAAATTCAACTAAGATCGAAAGATTTGAACTTATTATCAAAGAATCTCTTGAACAATGCTCGGGAAACAAAAAACCAAATATATTTTTTTATGAAAAATTACCACTTACTTCTGTTAATTGAGAAAAACTCATACTTCACACAAAATGAGAAAATAGTATAAATCTGAAAGAATTTGAGAAAACTTGAGAAAAAATAAATATTTTCGTCTGACCAGAATGAGGTTTTAGTGATAAAGAAATAGAACTTTTTTCAAATAATCACTGTAAAATTATAAATTTTGGCGAAAGAATTTTGAGAACAGAAACAGCTTGAATTGTTGCGAGTTTTTATATTTTGAATAGTTAAAATGCAAATTGAAAACCAAATGATGATCTATCAATCGGATGATTGAAAAATACAAATAGATATAAATCTAGAAAACGAAACTATATGGCTAAATCTAAATCAAATATCACAAATCTTTTGAAGAGATAAATCTGTAATCTCTAGACATATAAAAAACATATTCAAAACCTGAGAATTGAGCCAAAAACAAACTGTTGCATTTTTTGCAACAGTTGCTTTAGATTGAAAAACTTATAATAAATCTAATAAGTTAATATGCTAGAATACCACGAAAAATTTAAAAAATTTTTTGAAATAAAAAATGAACCTAATGCCGA